>JBEINR010000081.1:0-4220 GCA_040377995.1 Akkermansiaceae bacterium
CGCTCCGCAGGGTCGCCCACGGAAGGCACGGAAAACACGGACGAGGCCGGGCAACCACGAATGGACACCAAGGGACACGAATGAACGCCTTTCCGACTCGCTCCGCGGGTGAGCAACCACGGATGCACACGGATCGACTCGGATAAACGCGGTGCATCTGTAGCTGGGGTCCGGCGACCCCGGCCTATATCTTGGCAGTGGTGGGTTGCGCAGCCATTGGATCACATCGCGCGTGTCATCGTTGACGGCGAGTTCACCGCGGTAGTGGTCGAGCCATGTGAGCAGTTCCGCTTCATTCATTGGCACATCGGTGAGGCCGAGGGGTTCGACGGATTTCGACCAGAGGCGGACATAGGCATCAGCGCCACCGGGGATGGGGCGGGTGGAGAAAATTTGGTGGCTGCGCAGGAATGAATCCATGAACGCGATGTGAACCCAGCGGAGCAGGTCGGGATCTGCGGCGCGGTAGCTGCGGGATTCGCCGGATGAGCTTTCGTATTGGCCTTTCACGCGGTCGTGCATGCGGTTGACGCGTGAGGCTTCGGCGGCGAGTGCTTCGTGCGAGGCGAAGGTCGTGATCGTGAGCCAGCGGATCGTGCCGGCGAGTCGGCCGAGCGGGTCGTCCTTGTAGCGGGAGTGCGTGCGAACACCGGCAAGGCTGCCGGGGTGGAGGGCCTGCATCAGCAATGCGCGCACACCACCGACGAGTGTGCCGAGGTCGGCATGCACGACCCATGTTGCATCATCCGGGAGATAAAGCCCGCGGCCTTCGCCCGATGCAACGGTTTCGAGCCATGGAGGATTTCCGCTCGGGTCTCCGCAGAGAAGCGCGCGAAATCTGCGGGAGAAAATTTCCTGTAATTTGTTGTTGGGCAAAATGGATGGTGCGCGCTTGCTCCTCGCGATCAGGCGAGGATTTGGGCGAGCACATAGGGAAGGATGCCGCCGGAGCGGTAGTAGTCCTTCTCCACGGGTGTGTCGATGCGCACGACGACCGGGATGTCAAAGGAGTTCGGACCGCTCGGAGAGCCGTCCCTACCCGGATTGACGCGAAGGGTCGCTTGCTGCTGCGGCTTGAGGTCGTTGTCGATGCCCACGAGGTCGAAGGTCGCGTCGGCGAGATCCTTCACCTTGTCGTAATCCGCCTTGTTCACGAAATTGCAAGGAAGCACGCCCATACCGACGAGGTTCGAGCGGTGGATGCGTTCGAAGGATTTCGTGATGACCGCTTTCACACCGAGCAAGTTGGTGCCCTTGGCGGCCCAGTCGCGGCTGGAGCCCATGCCGTAGTCCTCGCCGCCGATGATGATCGTCGGGGTGCTTTGATTTTGATAAACCGCAGCTGCGTCGTAGATCGCTTGCGTTTCGTCGTTGATCTTGGTGACGCCGCCTTCGGTGCCGGGCACCATGAGGTTTTTGATGCGGACATTGGCGAAGGTGCCGCGGGTCATCACGCGGTCATTGCCGCGGCGTGAGCCGTAGGAGTTGAAGTCAGCGAACTCCACTTTGTTTTCCACAAGGTAGCGTCCGGCCGGGCTGTCTTTTTTGATCGCGCCTGCGGGTGAGATGTGGTCGGTCGTGACCGAGTCGCCGAAGATGCCGAGCGGCCTTGCACCGATGATTTCGGTGATGTCACGCGGTGTTGGTGTGAAGCCGTCGAAGAACGGTGGCTCTTGGATGTAGGTCGAGTTGCGATCCCACTCGTAGACATTGCCGGTGGAGGATTTGATTTCGTTCCACTTTGGGTTTTGGTCGGCGAAGCCGGTGTAGAGGCGTTGGAACACATCCGGTTTGAGCGATGAGTTCATGGCCGCTTCGATTTCGGCGGAGCTTGGCCAGATGTCGTGGAGGAAAACTGGCTGACCGTCGGAGCCGAAACCGAGAGGTTCTTTTTCCATGTCGATATCGACCGTGCCGGCGATCGCGAAGGCGACGACGAGCGGGGGGGACATCAGGAAATTTGCTTTGATCGATTGGTGGACGCGGGCTTCGAAGTTGCGGTTACCCGAGAGCACCGAAGCGGCGATGATGTCTTCCGATTTCACCACATCCTCGATGCCGGCGTCGAGCGGGCCCGAGTTGCCGATGCAGGTCGTGCAGCCGTAGCCGACGGTTTGGAAGCCGAGCTTGTCGAGTTCTGTCTGGAGGCCGGTTTTGTTGAGGTAGTCGGTGACCACGCGCGAGCCCGGGCCGAGGGAGGTTTTCACCGAAGGCTTCACTGTGAGGCCTTTCGCGTTGGCCTTCTTGGCAAGCAAGCCCGCGGCAAGCATCACGCTTGGGTTCGAGGTGTTGGTGCAGGATGTGATCGCGGCGATGAGCACCGAGCCGTGGGTGATCGTGTCCTTGATGCCGCCCTTGCTGTCTACGCTGACCTCCCAAAGCGGGTAGGCGGGTGCGTCGCTGTTTTCAGTGACGATACCGACTTCGGCGCCAAGTGCGCGAGCGGCGCCAGTGGCATCATCGGGCACGCTGTCGAGGGTCGGCGGAAGCTTGAGTGGTTCGGCGGATCCGGCGGCGGGTTGCTTGTGGTAACCATCGGGTGCAGGACCGGTGAGCAGCGAGGCCCACTTTGATTTGAGTGACTCGAGTTCGATGCGGTCTTGCGGGCGCTTCGGTCCGGCGACGCCGGGCTTGACCTTTGAGAGATCGATTTCGACCACTTGGGAAAACTCGAGCGCGTCTTTTTCGGTCGGGATGCCCCAAAGACCTTGAGCCTTGAAGTAATTCTCGACGGTTTTGCAGAGTTCGGGCGAGCGTCCGGTGCCGACGAGGTAGCCGGTGGTGATTTCGTCGATGCCGAAGAAGCCCATCGTCGCGCCGTATTCCGGGGCCATGTTGGCGATGGTTGCGCGGTCGGGCAGCGATAGGGCTTTGGCACCGGGTCCGTAGAATTCGACAAATTTTCCGACGACCTTTGTTTTGCGCAGGACTTCCGTTACGAGCAGGACGAGGTCGGTGGCGGTGACGCCGGTGGCGAGTTCGCCGGTGAGGTGGACGCCGACGACTTCGGGGACAAGGAAAGTGACCGGTTGGCCGAGCATGCCGGCTTCCGCTTCGATGCCGCCCACGCCCCAACCGACGACGCCGAGGCCGTTGATCATTGTTGTGTGCGAGTCGGTGCCGACGAGTGTGTCAGGGTAGAAGACACCATCTTTTTCGAGCACGCATTTCGCGAGGTACTCGAGGTTCACTTGGTGAACGATGCCGATGCCGGGTGGCACGACCTTGAAGGTATCGAATGCTTGCTCGCCCCATTTCAGGAACTCGTAGCGTTCGCGGTTGCGGTGGAATTCGAGGTCGAGGTTGCGGTTGAGCGAGTCGCCGGTGCCGGCGTAATCAACCTGCACCGAGTGGTCGACGACCAGGTCGACTGGCACAAGCGGTTCGATCATTTTCGCATCGCGTCCCATGCCATTGACGGCTGAGCGCATGGCGGCGAGGTCGACCAAAAGCGGCACGCCGGTGAAGTCCTGCAAGACGATGCGAGCGACCACGAAGGGGATCTCATAGTCGCCGGGATTTTTCGCATTGTAGGCTGCGAGGTTGGCGATGTCCTTGTCACTGACCTTAAGTCCGTCGTTGTTGCGGAGGAGTGATTCCAGCACGATGCGGATCGAGACCGGCAGACGGGAGAGGTTGGGAAAACCTTGTTCGGCGAGAGCGGGCAGCGAGTGGAATTTGCCCTCGGCTCCGGAGCCGGTGGTGAAGGTGCGAAGTGTGTTCATGGTGGGTGGGAGGAATGCGCTGTAGCGGCGATCGTGCCAAATGTCGCACGGAGCGGACGGGCGGAGGCTAGCGGCAGGCGGGGATTTGTCAAAATCGTTTGATTGCCTTGTTCGGCTGGCCATGTGGCGAGTTTTTTGGGGTCGGGAATTTGGCATTTTCCAAGAATCGGGCTTGCGTCGGCTGTGGCGGTTCTATTGACTCCCCCATGGCGGATATTTCACTCGGATTGTCATTTGATGATGTCTTGCTGGTGCCGGCCCTGAGTTCGGTTTTGCCAGGAGACGCGGATCTCTCGACTTTGCTTGCGGAGGGGATTCCTTTGTCCCTGCCGGTGGTTTCGGCGGCGATGGACACGGTTTCGGAGCATGATCTTGCGATCGCTTTGGCGCGCGAGGGCGGCATGGGGGTGATTCACCGGGCCTGCCCGATCGACGAACAGGTGGTGATGGTTTCACGGGTCAAGCGTTCGGAAAACGCGGTGATCCTCAAGCCGC
>JBEINR010000144.1:0-2610 GCA_040377995.1 Akkermansiaceae bacterium
CTGTCGCCTGCGGGCAACTGGGATTGCGCGCGGGCGGCGGTGGTGGCCGGTGCCGATGCGATTTATTTTGGCCTGCCGCGATTCAATGCGCGGCTGCGTGCCGACAACTTTGGCGAGGATGACCTGCCGGAGTTGATGGATTACCTGCATCGGCATGGCGTGAAAGGTTTTGTCGCGATGAACACGCTGGTGTTCACCGGCGAGCTCGAGGCGGCGGAAAAGCAGCTGCGCCTGATCGCCGAGGCGGGTGTCGACGCCTTGATCATTCAGGATCTTGGCTTGGCAAAGCTCGCGCGTTTGGTTGCGCCCGATGTGGAGCTGCACGGCTCGACGCAGATGTCGATCACCTCGCCGGAGGGCTTGGAGTTCATCGAATCACTTTTCCCGATGGAGCGCGCGGTGCTGGCGCGCGAACTTTCGGTGCGTGAGATCGAGCGATTTCAAAAATCCTCTTCACAAATCCGCACGCCGCTCGAGGTCTTTGTGCACGGCGCTTTGTGCGTCGCTTACTCGGGCCAATGCCTCACCAGCGAATCGCTCGGGCAGCACAGTGCGAATCGCGGCGAGTGCGCGCAGGCATGCCGCATGCCTTACGAGTTGGTGGTTGATGGTGAAGTGCGCGACATGGGCGAGCGCCGCTATTTGCTCAGCCCGCAGGACCTCGCGGCCGTCGACCTGATTCCCGATCTGGTTCGCGCGGGTGTGAAATCATTCAAGATCGAGGGCCGGCTCAAGTCGCCCGAGTATGTCGCGGCGGTCACGCGGGTCTATCGCAAGGCGCTCGATGCGGCGATGGCAGATGCCGCGCCGGAGGTCACCGATCACGACCGCTACGCGCTCGAAATGACATTTTCTCGCGGGCTCTCGACCGGCTGGCTCGCGGGGACGAATCATCCTTATCTCACGCATGGGCGCTTCGGGAAAAAACGCGGACCGCTTCTCGGCGAGATCGCCGAGTGTGGCGATGGGTGGATCAAGCTCACGAACACGACCGGCGTGCCGCTGGCGGCTGGCGATGGCGTGGTCTTTGATGCCGGTGAGAACCGCGACCTCGAGCAAGGTGCGCGCATTTGGAAAATGGAAAATGGCCGCATCATTTTTCATCGAACTTACAGCGGCATCAATTTCGAGCGCATTCATCCGGGTCACACGGTGTACAAGACCTCGGATCCGAAGCTCGAATCCGAGTTGAGGAAATTTTGGCAGAACACGCGGCCGCTTGAGAAAAAAATTCCGCTCGAGTTGCAGGTGTGTGGCAGGCCGGGTGATGCGCTTGAGCTGCGTTGTGGCGACATCTGTGTGCGCAGTGAACTCGCATTGCAACCGGCGGCGAAGCGCGCGCTCGATGCGGAAACGCTGGCTGCGCAGCTCGGGCGTTTGGGCGACACGCCCTTTGAGTTGGCGGCACTCGACAACCAGCTTGAAGGCGATTGCCATTTCCCGCTCTCGGCGCTCAACCAACTGCGTCGCGATCTCGTGGCAAAGCTCGATGCTGGCACGGAAAGGCCTTCGCGAGTTGCGATCAATGCCGGCCGTGAGGATTTGATGCCCGCCAAGCCGCAAAACGATGCCGCCGCCGCGCGCTTGTCGGTGCTTTGCCGCAACTTTGCCCAGCTCGATGCTGCGATCGCCTGTGGTGTGGAGCTGGTCTATTGCGACTTCGAAGACCCGCGACGTTACAAGGACGCGGTGGCGGTTTTCAGAAATTCGGGCGGCAGGCCCGATGCCAAAATCCTGCTCGCCACGCCGCGCATTCTCAAGCCCGGTGAAATCGGCTACCTCAAGCTCGTCGAGAATGCCGCGCCCGATGGCGCATTGTTGCGCAATCTCTCGGCGCTGAATTACTACAAACATCGTAGTAATTTCATCAAGGTCGGTGATTTCTCGCTCAATGTTTCCAATCCTTTGACCGCGCGTGTGTTGATGGAAGGCGCGGGTCTGGATTTCATGACGGTGTCCTACGATCTCAACATCGGCCAGGTGCTGGATCTGCTCGATGCCGCTCCGCCGCAGTGGTTTGAGCTATCACTCCACCAGCACATGCCGATGTTTCATATGGAGCACTGTGTGTTCTGTACATTTTTGAGCAGCGGCACGACCTACAAGGACTGCGGCCGACCCTGCGAAAAGCATGTCGTGCATTTGCGCGATCGCGTCGGCCAGTTGCACCGCCTGCAGGCCGATGTCGGCTGTCGCAACACGCTCTTCAACGGTCGAGCGCAGACCGGCGCGAGGTTTTTTGATGAACTTCGCTCGACCGGGCTTTCGAAGTTTCGTGTCGAGTTGCTTGATGAGGATGAGGCTACCGCCACCAAGACCATTCGTGCGTATCAGGACCTGATCGCTGGCCGGGCCGGGGCCATCGATCTGCTCGAGCAGGTCGAGGCGATCGAGAAACTCGGCGTCACCGAAGGCACCCTGAAAATGTGATGGGGCCGCGGAAAGCGGTTTTCTGCTGGCAGATCGGGTGCCGAGGTGCTTTGAAGGGCGCGCTGACAAGCCTGTTCATTTCCCATGACTGCATCCTCACCAACCCAATCGGGTCAATCGCCCCGCCTTGCCGTGACCACCCTTGCGGCGCTCGGCGTCGTCTACGGCGACATCGGAACC
>JBEINR010000055.1:0-5467 GCA_040377995.1 Akkermansiaceae bacterium
AAACCCGATCGAACAGGAAGGCACCTACCCGCTGCCCGAGGCGCAACTCGATCGCTTCATGTTCCTCATCGAAGTCGACTACCCTTCGCTCGAAGAGGAAACCCGCATCGCCCGCGAAACCACCGGCGGCCATGCCACTCCACTCGAGAAATTGATCGACGGATCAAAAATCCTCGCCTGCCAACAACTCGTGCGACGCCTCCCCGTCCCGGAACATGTCTACCAAGCCGCCGTCCGACTCGTGCGTAAAACTCGCCCGGGCCAGGCGGACACTCCGGCATGGGTCAACGACTCAGTCGCTTGGGGCGCCGGACCCCGCGCAGTTCAGTACCTGGTCCTCGGCGCAAAATCCCGCGCCGCCCTCCGCGGATCCTACATGGCCTCGCTTGAAGACCTCGAAGCCATCGCCCCAGCCGTTCTCAACCACCGGGTCATCACCAACTTCAACGCGGAATCTCAAGGCATGAATTCCAAAAAAATCGTCGAACGCCTGATCCGCGAATCACGCGAAGAGTGAGAAGGACAAAAATCCAGAGACAAGAATCCAGAATCAAGACACAGCGCATCATGGACCATAACTTTGAAAATCTGGATGTCTGGAAGCGTGGATGCCGATTGGCGATGAATGTCTGCGTCGCATCGCACAAATCGCAAGAATTCGCGCTAAAGGATCAAATTCAACGCTCTGCGATTTCAATTCCCTCAAACATCGCAGAAGGAGCGGAGAGGGCTTCCGATGCGGATTTCGTGAGGTTTCTGAGCTACAGCAAAGGCTCGTGTGGTGAACTTCGCACTCAATTGATGATTCATCGCGAAGTCTGCCGAGAGTTGAAGACCAAACCATTTGCCAATACAGATGCCATGATTGAAGAAACGCGGGAAATCTCACGAATGTTGAGCGGTTTCATCGGGCACCTAAAGCCATCACCTCCTCTTCATCTGGAACCTTGATTCCCGCCTTTCTCCTTCTTCTCTTTCTGGATTCTTGCTTCTGGCCTCTTGACTCTCCCAAGTGTACGATTTCATCGATAACGCTCTTCTCTCACGCCTCTCCTCGCTACCTGTCGAGGCGCGCATCGCAATGACCGGCAACATGGCTGGCCGCCACCGCTCGCCACACCGCGGTTCATCGGTCGAATTCGCCGAGTACCGCAAGTATGTCCCCGGCGATGATACCCGTCGGCTCGACTGGAAAGCCTTCGCTCGCTCGGACCGATTTTACATCAAGGAATACGAAGCCGACACCAACATGCGCGCGATCTTCGTGGTCGACGCGTCCGGCTCGATGGACTTCCAAAGCGACGGAGAATCAAAATTCGAATTCGCCCGCCGCATCGCCGCATCGCTCGCCTACTTGCTCGTCAACCAAGGGGACGCTGCGGGCCTCTCGGTCTGCGCCGAAAAACTCCAACTCGAGATTCCGCCCAGCCGACGCGCCGCCCACCTCGAACGGATGTTTTCCGCGCTCGATTCGATCGCGCCCGCCGGCGAAACCGGCCTCGCCAGCGCCCTTCATGCGATCGCATCGAAAGCCCCGCGTCGCTCCTTCGTCGTGATCCTTTCCGACCTCCTTGCCGACACCGCACCACTTGCGAACGCCCTTCGCCACCTTCAACAACAAAAGCACGATGTCTCGGTCTTCCATGTGATGGACCGCGCGGAAATCGATTTCGACTTCGAACGCCCCCACCGCTTCGTCGATATGGAAACCAAAACCACCATCGTCGCTGAACCGGAACTCATCGCCGAAGAATATCAACGCGCCCTCAATTCATTTCTCACATCCGTCCGCCGCGAATGCGCCGAGTCGCACTGCGACTACCGCTTCATCACCACCGACTCGCCGCTCGAGCCACTCCTGCGCGATTTCCTCACCGCGAGATTCATTAAATCGAAGCACTAAATCTTAAGCACGAAATTCGAAACGAAGAGATGGAAGATCGGGAACCTACTTACGATTTGGAAGAGCGCACGTTTCAATTCGCGCTCGAGGTGAGATCGTGCATCTCCGCGTCCCAATGGACGAGGACTCAATGGTCGGATTGCGATCAACTTTTGCGCTCGTCCGGATCAGTCGCCGCTAACTACATCGAGGCCAACAACGCGATTTCGAAACCAGACTTTCTTTTTCGCATCCGCATCGCAAAAAAAAGCCAGCGAATCCAAACTCTGGCTGCGCCTGCTCGGCGAAACATCCGAAAACGAATCCACCAAATCCACCCTGCGCGTCCTTTTCAAAGAATCCGACGAACTCACCCGCATCCTCGCCACCATCCTGCGCAATTCGAAATAGGGGATTTGAAGCACTAAATCATGCATTTCCTCTCCCCAGCCCTGCTTTGGTTTCTGCTCGCCGCAGCCGTGCCGGTCGTGATCCACCTCGTCAATCGCCGTCGCCACAAAACCATCCAGTGGGCCGCGATGCAATTTCTGCTCAGCGCCACTCGCCAGTACCGCGGTGAAAAAAAACTGCGCCACATCGTCATTCTCACCTGCCGCGCATTGGGCATCACCGCCCTCGCCATCGCCACCGCCCGACCGGTCATTTCCGAAATCACCGGCTGGGGAAGTGGATCGATCAACACGGTCGTCCTCATCCTCGATCGCTCGGCATCGATGGAAATCAAAACCGCATCCAACCAATCACGCCGCGAAAGCGCATTGGAAAAAATTTCCACCTCCATCAAAAATCTCGGCAACCCGCGACTGATGCTTGTCGACAGCGCCAGCGGCGAACTGCAGGAAATTTCCTCGCCAGAACTTCTCCCCACCCTCTCGTCCACCGCTCCAACCGACACGGCCGCGGACATCCCCGCCCTCCTCAACCGCGCCATCGCATTTCTTTCCGAGGTCACCGGCCGATCGGAAATCTGGATCACCTCCGACCTCCAAGCCAGCAACTGGCTGCCCTCCGACGACCGCTGGAACACCATCCGCTCAAGCATCGCCACGCTGCCCGAAGCACCGACGATTCGCGTGCTATCAATGACCAACCCAAGCGGCCCCAACGCCGCCATCCGCATCACCGAATCACGCCGCGCCGGCGATGAACTTTTGCTCGATGTGGAAATCCACCGCGACACCGCCAACAAGGACGCACCCGCATCGATCACCACCCACCTCAACGGATCCAACACCAGCGAAAGCATCACGACCACCGGCACACTCGCACGCTTTCAAAAGCGCATCGCATTGCCCAACTCCCAATCTATGGGCCACGGCTGGCTCTCGCTTGGTGCCGATGCCAACCCGCGCGACAACACCGCCTACTTCGTATATGGCCCTTCACGCAAAGCCGTTTCACTGGTCGTGGCAGCACCCGGCGAACCCGCCAATTACCTCGCGCTCGCCGCCGCACCACCGGGCATGAACATGGAAGCGCCCATCGCTTCGCCGGATCAAGCTGCACAGAAAATTTCCCCCGAACTCGCCGCCGTCCTCTGGGCCGCGCCACTGCCCGAAGGCGCAGCCGCCGAAGCCATGCGCCGCTTCCTCGTCTCCGGTGGCCATGTCTGTTTCTTCGCGCCCGGCACGCAGTCGAGCGCTACCTTCAACAACCTCGGATGGAGCCAAACCACCATGGCACCCGCCGGAAAATTTTTCATCCTCAAGGAATGGAACCGCAGCGACGGCCCACTGCGCGACGGACTCGATGGATCGCCCATCGCCGCACAACGGCTCAAAGCCCTGCGCCGCCAAATCCCGGAAGGCGACGCGACCGCCCTTGCCCGCTGGCAAGATGGCGAGCCCGCATTCGTGCGCCGCATTTTTGATCATGGCACCGCATGGCTACTCGGCACCGTGCCGGATTATTCATGGTCAAACCTCGGCGATGCCGATGCCCTGCTGCCCCTCGTCCAACGCATCATCAACGAAGGCAACGACCGCTTTCAAAATTCACTCTCCACTACCATCGGTGCCGAAAACGCACGACCGCAAAACGCCCAAGCCCGCATCCGCATCCAGAGCCCCGGCGATGAACTCACTGCCGACGCCTTCCTCGCAGGGGTGGAAAAATCCGACAACGGCCTTCTCGCCATCAATCGACCCGTGATCGAGGACGCGGCAGAATCTCTTAACAACGACGCCATCAACTCATTGCTCGAAGGCACCCGCCACACGCTGCTCGACCAAGCCGGCAAGGATAGCGATGGCAAAAGCTCCGCCGAAGCATGGCGCCTTTTCCTTTTTGCCATGCTTTTCTTCCTCATTGCCGAAGCACTTCTTTGCCTCAACCCCAAAGCACCGCGCACCGTGCAAAACGCCGGAATTCCAAAACGCGGATGAATCATTTTCACTGACCTCTCACCTTGCTTCACTTCTCACCAACGCCAGCAAGCCTCTGGATCGGCATCGCCGCCCTGATCCTTGCCGCGTCGTTGTCACTTCTCGCCATCAAACGCTCGCCGCGACGCAAGCGCACGATCGCGCTCGAATGTCTGCGCATGATCGTCATCACCTCAGTCGTGATGATGCTCTGGCAACCTGAATGGCAAAAAACCCTGCACCCAGACACCAAACCGCAAATCGTAATCCTTTACGACGCGTCGAAATCGATGGAAACGATCGACGCCTCGATTCCCGCGACGCCAAACAGCGAAGCAAAAGTGGTCTCGCGCGCCGAACTGAGCTCGACCACGCTCGCATCCGAACTCTGGAACCCGCTCGCCGCAAACGGCAAAAATGATGTCCTGCGCATCCCCTTTGCCAAGGCCGCACCCGACACGATCGCCGGCACCGACATCGACTCCGCGCTCAGCGACACACTCAAGCAACACGACAACCTTCGCGCCGTGATCATACTCAGCGACGGCGACCACAACCTCGGCCAACCACCCGTCTCCGCCGCACAAAAAATGCGCGTCTGCGGCATCCCGCTCTTTGCGATGCCGATCGGCAGCACCCAACGCATGCCCGACATCGAGATCCTCACCGTCGCCGCACCAAGCTATGGCATCGTTGGCGAAAATGTGCAAATCCCCTTCACGATTCGCTCATCACTCGACCGCGAAGTCCGCACAGTCATCCGTATGCGCGATGACAAGGGCAACGAGCAATCGAAAAACATCGTCATCCCTCCCAACGCGGAAACCTACGACTCATTGCTCTGGCGCATCCGTAAAGAAGGCGCATCAACCCTCGAACTCTCACTCCCCGTCCACGAACGCGAACGCATTGCCACTAACAACACCCGCAAGTTTTCCATCGCCGGACGCCCGGAAAAAATCCGCGTGCTCGTCGTCGAAAGCCTCCCGCGCTGGGAATACCGCTTCCTTCGCAACGCGCTCTCACGCGACCCCGGCGTTGAGCTCTCATGCCTGCTCTTCCACCCGACCCTCGGGCCCGGTGGCGGACCCCACTACATTTCCTCTTTCCCGTCCAAACCCGAAGACCTCGCACCCTACGATGTGATTTTTCTCGGCGATGTCGGCATCGGCAACAATCAGCTCACCAAGGAACAATGCAC
>JBEINR010000120.1:0-3098 GCA_040377995.1 Akkermansiaceae bacterium
GAGGCCTTGATCGCCACCGCCTACGGCATCGCCATCGCGATCCTTTGTCTGCTGCCGTACAACTTTTTTCGCAAGCGGGTGTCATCGCTGCGCGGGTCTCTCGAGCGATGGATCAATCATAGTGAACTCTTGGTCAAATCCGCGAAGGAGCATGGTCACGACCTTGAAAATTTTTCCCCGAACAAGTCCGCACGCTGATGCCGGTAAAGCTCCAATCGCAGAGTGGTGGTGACGAGGGCGATGAAGCCCGCATCGAGATCATTCCTCTGATCGACATCATGTTTTTCCTGCTCGCCGCATTCATGCTGGTGAGCCTGAGCATGACGCATGTGCGGCGGGTGCCGATCAATCTTCCCTCCGCTTCGAGCGCGCAGGAGGAAACGACAACACCGCCGATCCAGATCGCGATCGATGCCGAGGGCGTGACGACATGGGACGGCAAGGTGGTGACGCTTTCCGAGATCACGACGCGTTTGAAATCGGTGGTTGCCGGTGGTGAAACGCGCGTGATGATTTCGGCGGACGCCGAGACGCGTCACCGCCAGGTCGTGGGTGTGCTCGATGCAGTGAAGGCTGCGGCCGTGGAAAAGGTCGGCATTGAAACGCGTGAGGTGAAAAACTGATTTCTCATGAATGCGCGCACCATCACATGGATCAATGCCATCGGCTGTTTGGTGTTGGTGGCGTTGGTTGTGGTGCAATGGCGCGGTGAATATGTATCGGGTCGTGAGCTGGCGAGTCTGAGAACCTCTTTGACCGAGGCCAAGACCAAGGCGGCGGAGGAAAGCGCGCGTTGCGTCGCGCTTGAGCGTGATCTCCAAGTGCTCAAGGAAGCCGCCGAGCAATCGGGCAAAGCGGTTGAGTCGGGCAAGTCGGTGGCGATGACCAAGGACGCGCGCATTGCCGAACTAGAAGAGGCGCTCAAGCAGGCGGGTGGTGATGTTGGCAAGTGGCAGGCGGCCATCGCGCAGCGGGACGATCGCATTCAAAAGCTCGAGGCCGAGGTGGCAGAGGCGCGGCGGCGGCTGAATGAAGCCGTGGCGAAGCTCAAGGCGGCGGGCGCACGCTGATGTGCATGCCTTCCGATCTTTCTACGGGATCAAAGTGCTTGGCGCGTCGGTCGTGATGCCGCAAGGTCCGAGGCGATCCGGATGAGCACGGTTTTGGAAACGATTGATGGCGGCACGCGATATCTGGAGAAGCGCGGCATCGAAGATGCGCGTCGCAACATGCAGATCATGGTTGCGCATCAGTTGGCATGCACGCGAATGCAGCTTTACACGCAGTTTGATCGGCCACTTGGCGAAAGCGAGTTGGTGCCCTTGCGCGAAATGCTCAAGCGTCGCGGCGAAGGCGTGCCCTTGCAGCATGTGCTGGGCGTGGTGTCATTTCATCATCGCGATTTCAAATCCGATGCGCGCGCGTTGATTCCGCGTCCGGAGACTGAGGAGCTGGCCGAGTGGATTCTTTCGATGCCCATCGGCGATGATCTCAAGGTGCTCGACATGGGTTGCGGATCGGGCGTGCTCGGGCTGACCCTTGCGGCAGAGCGCCCAAGTTGGCATGTGACCCTTGCCGATGTTTCGGATGACGCGCTGGCCTTGGCGAAAGAAAATGCAGCGACGCTTGGAATTGGCAACGCGCGCTTGTTGCGTAGCGATTTGTTCTCGGCCGTCGAGGGGGAGTTCGATGGCATCGTCGCGAATCTGCCCTATGTGCCGGAGAGCGAGCGTGCGAGCCTTTCGCGTGAGGTCATGCACGATCCGGCCCTTGCCCTGTTTGGCGGGACTGACGGTCTTGAGATCATTCGGCGCTTTATTCCTGAGGCATTTCTGCGCTTGAAGCCCGGTGGCTGGATGGTTTTGGAAATCGGGCACGATCAGGCTTCACAGGTGGAGGAAATTCTCCGAAGCTCCGGCTTCGCCGACATCGAAGTGAAAACCGACCTCTCCGGAGTGGCGCGTTTCCCCTTCGCCCGCCGGCCAATTGCATAGACTCGAATTTATTTCATGGATAAACTCATTGTTCACGGTGGCGCGACCCTGCGTGGGTCGATCAACATTTCCGGATCGAAGAACGCGTCATTGCCGATTCTTGCAGCGACGCTGTTGACCGGTGAGCCATGCATCATTCGCCGCGTGCCGGATGTCTCGGATACGAATTACATGATCCAAATCCTCAGCGCGCTCGGTGCAGATGTGGAGCGTTCGTCGGGAACGGTGAGGATTACATGTGAGGAAATTTCAGATGTGGCACCCTACGATCTCGTGCGCCGCATGCGGGCATCGATCTGCGTGATGGGTCCGTTGCTGGCGCGCAAAGGTCGGGCGGTGGTTTCACTGCCCGGTGGCTGCGTGATTGGTGACCGTCCGGTAGATCTTCACTTGCGCGGGCTTGAGGCCTTGGGTGCAAAGGTTGAGGTCGAGGGCGGTAACATTTTGCTGACGGCAAAGAATGGTTTGCGCGGTGCGGAAATCGATTTGCGTGGAACGCACGGACCGACGGTGCTTGGCACCGACAATGTGATGATGGCGGCCACGCTTGCTGATGGCATCACCGTCATCGAATCGGCGGCAGCCGAGCCGGAGGTGCTCGATCTTGCGAATTTCCTCAACTCGATGGGTGCGAAAATTTCCGGTGCTGGCACGCGGCGCATCGTGATCGAAGGGGTAAAGGAGCTTCATGGCGTTGAGCACACGGTGATTCCCGATCGCATCGAAGCAGGCACCTTCATGGCTGCGGCGGCGATCGCCGGCGATGGCGTGCGCCTCAACCGCGTTTCGCGCGAGCACCTCAAGGCAATCACTTCGGCGATTGAAGAGTCCGGCCACCGCGTCGAATTCAATGAAGCCGGCGACTCATGCGTCATTCATCGCGGCGATCAAACGCGCGGCGTCGATCTCGTGACAGCTCCCTATCCTGGCTACCCGACCGACATGCAGGCGCAGATGACCGCGCTGCTGGCGACCACGCCGGGGATCAGCGTGATCAAGGACACGATTTTCCCGCAGCGTTTCATGCATTGCGCCGAGCTCAAACGCATGGGTGCCGACATCAAGGTCGATGCCGGCACGGCAGTGGTGCGCGGTGTCGCGGGC
>JBEINR010000005.1:0-13519 GCA_040377995.1 Akkermansiaceae bacterium
CGGCCCAACATTTCATGGCAAATCCTTGCCTTTGCCGTGCTGACGGCGGCGGAGGTGATGGTGTCGATTGTGGCCTTGGAATTTGCGTATACCCAGGCGCCGAGGACGATGAAATCGCTGGTGATGTGCTTTTATTTGGGCGCGGTGGCGATGGGAAATTTCTTTGTCGCGGGCGTGAACCACTTCATCCAGATCCCTGAGGCGGCGCTTGAGCAATTTGAGAAACATCATGCCGCTGCGAGCGAAACAAAAAGCTCGGGCATCATCACGGTGGCGGGCCATGATGGCGTGACTGGCACGATGGATGACATCGACGTTGAGTTGATCGATGGCGCGGTCACATCGCTGAAAATTCCCGGTGAGGAAATTTATCATCAGGCCGCGGATCGGATTGGCGAATTGGTGATCGCGAGGGGTGGAAGTTTTCCGGCTGAGCGCGTGCTCAACGAATGCGTGTCGGGTCTGCGCGATCCGTGGGGCAATCCGCTGCGCGTCGAGTTGCTCAATGCCTCGCGGCTGCGGGTGATCAGCGATGGGGCGGACCGCAAGAGCGGCACCAAGTGGGATGCCGGCTTGATGATCGAATTGCCGGAAAAACCGCAGGAAAAAAAGGCCTCATGGATGGACCGCTTGCGTCCGGCCGAGACATGGCTCGAGCGGCATAAGCGTGAAAGCGGCATCGGCGAAGCGGCCGTGCAGAACGCGCCCGGCGGGATGTCGCGCAGCGCGTTTTGCGGTGGTCAAACGAGGTTGCGTGGCGCGACCTACTTTTGGTTTTTCGCGGGCTTGATGCTTCTCACCTCGCTCGCCTTTGTGCCGTATGCGCTGTGGTACCGGCCAAAGACATTGTTGCAGGATGCGTGAGCAAGTGAGTTGCGCTCACTTCATCGACGCGAGGATCTGATCGGTGAGAGCTTGGACGAGCTTTTCCGCTTCGGGATCGAGGCTGGCTTTGCTACCGGAGGCCGGCTTGCTGTCGCCGATTTGGCAGACCGTGCCGGGTTGGAAGTCTGAGTTGTCGCAGAGCTGGCATTCGGTCCAGGTTGAGCGTTTGTCGTCCATGCCGAGGGTTTTGCGCAGGGCGATGAGTTCCTTGGCTTGCCCGCCGGTGATGGTGAGGAGTCTGCCGCCATTGAGTTGTGATGCGACCCAGACGGTTTTGCAGTAGGCCTCGACGTTTTCCATTTTCCAGTAGGCGTCTTCGATGTCCTTGCCCCAGGTGATGACGCCGTGGTTGGCCATGAGCACGGCCATGTGTTCGATCGCAGCGTTGCCGACGACTTCGGCGTTGGCGGGGGTGCCCGGAGTGCGGTACTCGGCGATGCCGATTTGGCCGAGGAAAACCTCCGCTTCGGGGATCATGCAAGTGGGCGGTTGGACGCCGGCGACGGCGAAGGCGGTGCCGTGTGGCGGGTGGGCGTGGCAGCAGGCCTTGGCCTTGGGCTGTTTTTTCATGATCGCGAGGTGCGTCATGCACTCCGAGGTGCGTTTGAATTTGCCGGCGAGCTGTTTGCCATCGAGGTCGACGAGGCAGATTTGCTCGGTGGTCATGAAGCCTTTCGAAACGAGGGTGGGTGTGCAAAGGACGAGGCCATCGCCGACGCGGAGCGTGAGGTTGCCGCCATTGCCGTCGGTGTATTCGCGCGCCCACATGCGTTTGCCGATGTCGACCATGCGTTGCTTGAGCACTTCGATCGCGGGTGAGCGGAAGAAGGCCTCGATTTCGGCGGGGGTTTTCGGATCGGTGCCGGGTTTCCACACGAACTCATAATCGGGCAGAATTGGCTCGCTGGAGGCGCTGCTTGCAGTTGTTGCCGCGCCGGCGCGGACCTGGCCGAGGCCATCGCGCAGCGTGTCTTTGGCGGAGGGCGTGAGGACTGCGTCGGCAGGGATGTCGGCGGCGGATTTGCCGGACTTCAGTAGTGCTTCGATGTCAGCGGCGGTGAAAACTTTTTTTCTCATGGCACGGGTGGTGAATAGTGGAGTGAATCGAAAATGGCGACGGTGATGGCGTCGATGGGGATGTCGTAATCGAAAGGTGCGGTGGCTTCGGCACCTTCGACGATGCCGACGATGGCACCATCATCGGCGCCGAGTGAGTCATAGGTGACGAGTGAAGATTCGGTGGAAATGGCGGGTGGGGTGCTGCAGGCGGTGTTGAAGTCGCGGGCAGCGAGCGGATTGCAAATCAACCAGCGGCCTCCTTTGTAGGAGGGGTCCTGGTGGCTCAGGGTGACCCGGCCGATGACTTGGGCGATGCGCATGGTTAGTGAGAAGCAAGACAGCAAGAATCAAGACTCAAGAAAAGAGGCCAGGCTTGGCGGCTTTTCCTAAGCAATTTTGAAAGCGGATTCTTCATCTTGTGTCTTGGGTCTTTGAGCGAAGCGTTCTTGTTTCTTTTCAGTCGATCACGCCTTGGATGAAATTGCGGACGGGTGAATTTTTGTCGTGGACGATATCACGGGCGCCGATGCCGTCGGTGGAGATGACGACCTTTGAGTGGAGTCCGGCGCCGAAGTGATCGATGGCGACCATGGGTGCGCCGGTGAGAGCGCCGTTGGCGTCGAGCTGCTGGCAGAGCAGCATGCGGCACCCCTTGAGTGAAGGATGACTGTGGCTGCTGACCGCGTGGCCGACGACTTGGGCGGGGATCATTGGGTAAATGCTGAAAAACTGAAATGCTGAAAGGAAGAGATCAAACGATGCGCAGGTTTTCGACGAGGACGCAGCGGCGGGTGCGGGTGAAGGTTTTGGGGGTGGTGATGCCTTCGCCGGTGGTGGTGGCGATTGAGTAGGAAAGGTAGCCTTCGCCGCCGAGGCCGAGGCCGGCGACGGAGGGGCCGTTCTTGACAAAGATCGTCGTGTCCATTTCGCGAGCCATGTAGGTCATGTGATCGACATCCTTGGTGTGGATGATCGCCGAGTGGCGGTAGTTGTGTTCGGCGCGTTTTGCTTCCTTCACGGCGGTGAAGAAATCCGGGCAGGAAACGATCGGTATCATCGGCATCATTTGCTCTTCCTGGACGAAGGCGTGATCGGCATCGGTTTCCGCGAACAGCAACTGGGTGCCGGCGGGGACCGTGGTGCCGGCGTGTTCGGCGAGCTTCGAGGGGTCGGCTCCGACGAGCGCGCGGTTGACCGAGGCGTGGGAGCATCCGCCGCCCTCGCCGGGCTTGAAGGTGAATGCGGCGGCGGTGAGTTTTTCGAGTTGTTGCGCGTTGATGCTTGCGCCGCCGGCTTTTTCGAGTTCCTCGCAGAAGCGCTTGAAGACCGGTGCGACGACGAAAACCGCTTTTTCGCCGATGCAGAGCAGGTTGTTGTCGAAGGCGCCGCCCTCGACGATGCTGCGTGCGGCCTTGGCGAGATCGGCCGTTTCATCGACCACGACCACGGGGTTGCCAGGGCCGGCGCAGATCGCGCGTTTGCCTGACTTCATCGCGGCGCTGACGACGCCGGGTCCGCCGGTGATTGCGAGCAGCGGGATGAGCGGGTTTTTGCAGATCGAGTCGAAGGACTCGAGGGTTGGTTCTTCGATCGTGGTGATGAGGTTCTCGATGCCGAGTTCGCGTTTGATCGCTTCGTTGTAGGCGCGCACGGCCATCGCCGCGCTGCGGGCACCGCCGGGGTGGGGGTTGAAGACGATCGCGTTGCCGGCGGCGACCATGTTGATCACGTTGCCGGTGAGGGTGGGGACTGAGTGTGTGACGGGCAGGATTGCGCCGACGACACCGAAGGGTGCGTATTCTTCGAGGGTGATGCCGCCATCGCCGCTCATCGCATCCGGGTGGAGCCACTCGGTGCCGGGGACATTTTTGGTGATTAGGAGTTTGGCGATCTTGTGATCGACGCGGCCGATTTTTGTTTCGTCCATTTCGAAGCGTCCCCAAGACTCGGCATTGCCGACGGCGAGGCTTTTCACGATTTCGATCACCTTCGCGCGGCCTGCGACGCCGAGTTTCTTGAGTTGCAGGTGGGCGTCGTTGGCGGCGTTGGCGGCCTTGTCGACGCAGTTGAAGACGCCGAATTGGCCGGGGCCACAACCACAGCCGCAAGAGCCTGCGGACGATGGCGCTGGCTTGGTTGCGGCGGGATTTGCAGGGGCGCTGCCTTGGGTGGCGGAGAGTCTTGAGACCACCGACTCGACAACGGAGCGGAGGGTATCGGGATCGAGTGTTTTCATGTGCGGCGTGCGATCCGACCATCAGTGCGGCCGGAGAAATGGAGTGTTGCGAAACGGTTTGGGTGGTTTTGCGCGTGTGGGGTCAGCCGTCCTTGTAAAGGGTTTTGCCCTTCACCTCGACGCGGTCGACGATCGCGATGATCGCGGCATCGACCGGGATCTGCTTGAGGCCCTGCGCGGCGCGGGCCGAGCTGCCTTGGCAGAACATGACGAGTTCGCCATCACCGGCACCGACCGTATCGACGGCGACGATGGTGTTTTGCCCGTCCTTGAATTTCGTGGGGTCCTTCTCGTCGACGAGTTTCGGGCGCAGCAGGAGAAGTTTCCTGCCGACCAGTTGCTCGTCTTTTTTGGTCGAGACGACCTGTCCAATGACTTCAGCGAGGAACATCGGCGTGAGGGTGGGTAGTGCGCCCGCGGGATACCTAGGCAATCGCGGGCGCGATGATTGGTTTACTTGCGCGGGGCGCGTGCGGCGTTGTCCTTGGGAAGGACGATGTCGGTCGCGTCGTCGGGGCGGGCGATGACATGGGCGCTGATCACTTCGCCGCCGGCGGAGGCAGCGGCTGCGGCGCCGGAGTCGATCGCGCTTTTGACCGCTGCGACATCACCGGCGACGACTGCGTTGCAGAGGGCGTTGCCGATTTGTTTCATGGGTCCGACGAGTTCGACGTTTGCGGATTTGAGCATCGCGTCGACGCCGACAACGAGGCAGGCGAGGCCGCGGGTTTCGAGTAGTCCTAGTGCTTGTTTGGCCATGGTATTGGTTGGTTATGGTTGGTTCGAGATTTGCCGGTAGACTTCGCGTGCGAGGACGAGTTCCTCGTTCGCTGGGATGACAAAGATTTTGGCGGGAGAATCGTTTGCGCTGATGTCGGCCTCGGTGGCGCGGCAGGTGGCGTTTTTATCGGGATCGATTTTGATGCCGAAGGTTTCGAGATTGGCGCAGACCGCGTTGCGGAGTGCGGGGCCGTTTTCGCCGATGCCGGCGGTGAAAACGAGGGCGTCAATGCCGCCGAGCTCGATCATGAAGGCGCCGATCCAGTGGCGGATCGATGCGGCGAGGTGATTGAGTGCGAGTTGCGCGTCGGGATTGCCTTCATTGGCGGCGGCTTCGATGTCGCGCACATCGTTGGAAACGCCGGATAGGCCGAGCAGACCGGACTCTTTGGTGAGTTGGCGTTCCGCTTCCTCGAGGCTGATGCCGAGGGTGCGCATCGCGTAGGGCAGTGCACCGGAGTCGAGTTCGCCGACGCGGTTGTTTTGCGGGAGTCCGCTTTGCGGTGAGAAGCCCATGCTGGTGCCGATCGCGACGCCGTTGAGGATGCCGGTGACCGAGCTGGATCCCCCGAGGTGGCAGGAGATCACGCGGAAGGGTTTGCCGGCGACCGCTGCGGGTCCGTCGAGGTAGAGGCGTTGGGAAATTTCCGCGATGTCTTGGCGCCCGCAAAGTTCGGCCGAACGTTCGGCGATGAACTTGTGGCTGGCACCATGGAAACCGTAGCGGCGGATGCCGATTTCGCGCCACGCCTTTGGCAACGCGTATTGCGCGGCGGCTTCATCGATCCACTGATAGAATGCGGTTTCGAAGAGCGCGACGAGTTTGGCGTGCGGCATGGATTTGCCAAACTGGCGGATGCCTGCCGCGTAGGGCGGGTTGTGCGCGGGTGCAACCGCGGCAAATCCATCAAGCGCGTTGATGACTTTTTCATCGGCGATCACACAGCCGCTGAGGTCTTTGCCGAGCACGGTTTTGAAACCGACCGCATCGATCTCCGAGGGTTCGTCGATAACGCCCTCGCGTTGCAATGTCGCAAGCGCGTCGTCAATCGTGGCCGCGTGATCTGTGACACGCTCGTAACCGCCCTTGGCCACGACCACTCCACCGCGTTCATCCATGAGGAAGACGCGGTATTTGAAGGAGGTCGAGCCGAGGTTGGCGATGAGAACGAGCATGGCGGCTGGCGCGGGAGTTGATGGATCAGGCGATCCAGGGGCCGAACTTCGATAGGTCGTCGTGCGGGCGTGGGATCACTTGCACCGAGCTGACGGTTCCAAGTGTTGAGGCGGCGCTGGCGGCGGCGTCGAGGCCGGCCTTCACGGCGGCGACATCGCCGGCGAAGAATCCGGTGACGAGGCCCGAGCCGATTTTTTCCCAGCCGGTCATTTTGATGTCGGCTGCCTTGAGTGCTGCGTCGGATGCTTCGACGAGCGAGATGAAGCCTTTGGTTTCGATGATGCCGATTGCTTGTTTGGCCATGGTCTTAATTGGTGATTGGTTAATGGTTGGATTCGATGATTGGGTTCAATTTCCAATGTCGATTACGCAAGACCGAACTGGGTGAGGAGTTCGGCGTGCGGGCGTGCGATGACGTGGGCGGAGATCAGCTCGCCGACGCGGCCGGCGGCTTCAGCGCCTGCATCGACAGCGGCTTTGACGCTGCCGACATCGCCCTTGATCAGGACGGTCATGAATGCGCCGCCGATTTGGACTTGGTTGATAATTTGGACATTGGCTGCTTTGGCCATTGCGTCGGTGGCTTCGACGTTGCCGACGTAGCCTTTGGTTTCGATCATGCCGATTGCGTGGTTCATAATGTTGGGAGTGAGTTGTGGTTGGTGGTTGGTGGGTCAGTCAGTGAGAGGGGGATCAGGAAATTAGTTCGCAGAAAGTGTCGGGTTTGAGTCCGCAGGCGTTGCCTTCGTCGGTGTCGATGTGGACTTCGAGTTTGAATGACGGATCAACGCGCACAATGAGATTGTCAAAAGTCATGGCGAGCGGGCCGTGGATTTTGAGTTTCATCATGTCGAGGTGTTTGACTCCGTAGTAGGAGGCATCGCTCGGGTGCATGTGGACGTGTGGTTGGGCGCGGATGACGCCTTCGTCGAGTTGGAAATAACCATGAGGGCCCATGAGCATGCAGCCGGGGGTGCCTTTGATGTCGCCGGACATGCGGACGGGAATGTCAAAGCCGAGTGATATCGCATCGGTGTAAGCGAGTTCGACCTGGTTGAGGTTGCGGCAGGGGCCGAGGATGCGGAGGTTGGAGATCACGCGGCTGCGCGGGCCGATGAGGGTGACCGATTCCTTGGCGGCGTATTGGCCTTCTTGGTAGAGGCCTTTCATCGGGGTGAGCTGGTGGCCGGGGCCGAAGAGTGCCTCGACCGCTTCTTGGGTGAGGTGGCAATGACGGGCGGAAATGTTGACCAGCAGGGCGTTGGGGGCCTTCGAGGCGGTGGGCAGCGGCAGGCCCAATTTCGCATAGATTTGCTCGCGAACGAGGTGTTCGACAACGGCGCGCGGGGTTTGTGATGTGAGCGTGTCGGCCATGGACGGCTTTGTTTTTTCTGGTTTTGAATTGACAGGTCAAGCAAATTTCCCAAATTTTCCCAAAAAAATAAAGAAAAACCCAATTCCATGCTCGCCATCGAACGTCAACGCCGGATTTTGGAGCTCCTCACCGAGGCGGGAGCCCTGCGCACGGCTGAGACCGCCGAGGCACTGGGGGTGACCGATGAGACCGTGCGCAAGGATTTCGAGGTCCTGGAAAAGCGCGGTGAACTGCTACGCAGCCACGGCGGCGCGAGCCTGCCCGAGAAAATCCGCGGCGATGTGCCCTTCAACGAGCGTCAGGCAATCCGGCGCGAGCAAAAGAAAGCCATCGCGCGGGTCGCGGCGGGGAGGATCCGGCCCAACGAGACAATTTTCCTCGATGCGAGCTCGACTGTGCTGACGCTCACCGAGTTTTTGCCGATCGACATGCCGCTTACGGTGATCACCAACGCGCTTAATGTCATCAACGCGCTGGCCGACCGCCCGAACCTCGACCTGATCTGCACCGGCGGCCTGCATGTTGCGAAGTCACAATCGTTTGTCGGTCTTGCGGCGGAAAAATCGCTACTGCGTTATCATGTCCACCGGATGTTTCTATCCGGCGACGGGCTGCACTTGGAGCGTGGTTTGAGCGAGAGCAATTCGCGTCAGGCCTCCTTCAAAGAACGCGTCATTGCCAGTGCCGAGGACGTGGTGTTCCTGGCTGATCATAGCAAGTTGGGTCGCAAGGCCTCGTATTTTTTCGGCGAGGTGGGTGATTTGAGCTGCCTCGTATCGGATGAAAAAGCGGATGCCGGATTTGTGGCGGATTTGCAAGCGATGGGGGTCGAGGTGCTGTTGGGAAATCTCGATGGCGCGCCCAGTTCCTAAATCCGCGTAGCGGCATGCCAGCCGTGCGTTCTGAGCAATCTGTGATTTATAATTTGAACCACGGAGAGCACGGAATACACAGAATGATAAGAAGAGTTAGGTAGAGGGATGATTGGCGCGGTGCCAAATAAAACTCCGTGCACTCTGTGCATTCCGTGGTTCGAAATCTAAACCACAGAGAGCGCGGAATGCCCGGAATGAAAGGGAATTATGGCATGCTAGTTGGAGACGCGTTTGATCTGGAGTCTCGCGTATTTGAAATTTAGCAGCAGTGCGGTTTTGAGACCGGTGATATTGAGATAACCGAGCATTTGAGCGAGATGGCTATCGTTGAAGCCGGTGGCGACTTTGGTGTGACGATCACTAGATCATCAACGATGAAATCGGGAATGAGAGAACCGATGTGCTGGCCATCGTAGCGAACGATGTATTCCCGCTGTGCATCGCAACGCAAACCTTGCTTGGTGAGTTCGATAACAAGAGCGCGTTCGTAGAGCTTCTCATCAAGGCCGGGCTTGAGGGTGAAGAGAACCTTGTGGGCAGCCCCGATGATCTTTTCGGTTAGTTCGTTGGATT
This sequence comes from Akkermansiaceae bacterium, assembly GCA_040377995.1. Classification (GTDB taxonomy): domain Bacteria; phylum Verrucomicrobiota; class Verrucomicrobiia; order Verrucomicrobiales; family Akkermansiaceae; genus Luteolibacter. The sequence continues at coordinate 8,961 of JBEINR010000005.1, forward strand.
CCATAAGATTCTTTAACCACAAAGAGCACGAAATGCAGAGGATAAAGAACGGGTTTTGTGTTTATGTATTCAAAAAAACAATCTGTGCCTTCTGAGCACTCCGTGGTTCAAAATCTTAACCACAGAGAGCACGGAATACACGGAATGAGTAGAAGAGTTAGGTCGAGGAATGATTAGTGTGGCCCCAAACATAAACTCCATGCGCTCTGTGCGTTCTGGTGCGCCAGGCCAAGACTGGCTTCTCTATTGATCTGAAATGTGATCAACATGTCAAATAAGTGTCCAACATGTAGCCAACCCGGCGTCGAAAGGAGCAATCCCCAAGGCGAAGCCCGGCGCGGCGAACCTGCGAGCCGTAACGCAATTGAACTCGATTCGGCCTCGTTACACAAAGTGGGAGTGGCCAATCTTCCGGATAGGACGAAGCCTGCCATCGTCGGTGAAGCGACACTTGAACGCAGCCGACGGGCTCCCCGGGGTGACTGGAGACAGCGCGTAGGGAAAGAGAAGTCGAGTAACCTGGGAGATCCGGCGCAGGTGGCAACGCCCCGTCGGAAGTCGGACGACCCCATAGTAGTGAGGAACGGCCTAACCAGCCTGGAGCGAAGGGGGCTGACTGTAAGTGCGCAACTATTGAAACCATATGCAACCGCTTGACCCACAGGTCCACCACGGGATTACCGACAGGGATTTCTTGGACGTTCATGACGTTCAGATGGATCTCCTGCCGGACAAATCGCATCAGTTGAGATGGAAGCTGAATCAGAAAGCGAAGAACGAACCCAAGTTCCGCTTCTACGCGCTCTATGACCGGGTGTTCCGGATGGATGTGTTAGAGGCCGCTTGGAAACACGTCGGCAAGAAAGGCAAAGCCAGTGGGATCGACGGAGTGAGAGCCGAGGGCATCCTCGCGGAAGAAAACGGAGTGGAGAAATTCCTCGCCGCCCTTCATGAGGAACTCAAAACCAAAAGCTACCGCCCCAGCCCGGTCAAACGGGTGTATATCCCTAAGGCCGATGGCAGCAAACGGCCCTTGGGCATCCCCACTCTGAAGGACAGGGTGGCCCAAATGGCCGTCGTATTGATACTGGAGCCCATCTTTGAGGCGGATTTCCTCGACTGTTCCCACGGGTTCAGGCGGGGTCGCAAGGCGCACGACGCGCTGGAAGAAATCCGCGCCAACCTCAACGCTGGGAGAACGGCAATCTATGACGCCGACCTGAAAAGTTACTTCGACACTATTGCGCACGACAAGCTCATGGCCTGCGTGCGGATGCGGATAACCGACAGTTCGGTGTTAGAGTTGATCCGGGGGTGGTTGAGAGCGCCGATCATCGAAACCGATGAAAAGACCGGCAAACCCAAACCACCCCGCAAGAGTGATGGCAAAGGCACGCCGCAAGGCGGAGTCATCTCGCCACTGCTGGCAAACGTCTATCTGCATTGGTTCGATGTGATGTTTCATCGGCAAAACGGGCCGCGACACTGGGCGAATGCCCGGTTGGTCCGCTACGCCGACGACTTCGTCGTGATGGCCAGATACCAAGGGCACCGTATCGACGAATGGCTCGATGCGAAGCTTGAGGGCTGGTTGGGACTGAGTATCAACCGAGAAAAGACTAAAGTGGTTCACCTTGACCAAGCCGAGAGCCTCGACTTCCTGGGGTTCACCTTTCGGTATGACCGCGACCTCTACGGGAGCGACAAAACCTACCTGAACATAATGCCCTCCAAGAAGTCGTTGAAGAAAGCTCGGGATGCGATTCGCGAGAAAACCGGTCCGAAGAAATGCTACAAACCCACGCCCAAGGTGGTTGAAGACCTCAACACCTTCCTGCGCGGCTGGAGCAACTACTTCGAATTCGGCTACCCGCGCAAAGCTTTCCGGGACCTGAGTCACTACACGCGCAAGCGGATGGTGACCCATCTCAATCGGCGCAGCCAAAGGAAATACCACCGCCCGAAAGGAATGAGCCACTATCAATACCTAAAAGAACTTGGACTTCAACGACTATGAGGAATGCTTGCAGGAAAGCCGGATGCGGGAAATCCGCACGTTCGGTTTGACGAGGGGGAGCAACGGGATTGGCGCTAGCCGCCCGTTGCTCTCTACTCTACTGGTTCGAAATTTTAACCACAGAGAGCACGGAATACACGGAGTGAGGAGAAGATTGGATGTGGTTGGGCTTGGGTGTGGAAAATTTGCTGCTTCGCCGGGTCTTGGAAAAGGGGTCAATCGTGATGGAAGAGTTCTTCCATGTCAGCCCACCACTCGCCCGGTTTGCGCGATTCGAGCGGTTCATGGCATGGCTTGCTTACGGCCCACCATTCTTGCGTGCGCGGGTCGGCCGCGATCAGTGCCATGTCGGCATCGAAGTCGTTGCCGACATACTCGAAGTAGGAAAATAGGAATCCGTCTTTGTGATAGATCGAGTAGTTGCGTATCCCGCACTCGGTGATCTTGTCGAGGATCTCGGGCCAAGCAGCAGCGTGCAGTCTTTTGTATTGTTCGTATTTTTCCGGTCGTAGCCGGATCATTGAGCCGTAGCGTTTCATGGGATTGGTGGTTGGGTGTTGATTTCTCAGCCTTTGACCGATCGCCGATAGGCCAGTGGGGAGCAGCCAAGGATTTTCTGGAAGAGGCGGGAAAAGTAATACGGGTCGTCGTAGCCGAGTTTGGCCGCCACTTCCTTTATGCTCAATGCCGTGGTGTCGAGGTAGTGGCATGCGGCTTGCATGCGCAGGCGGATGTGGTGTTCGACGGGGGAGGATCCGGTCTGATCGCGAAACAGCGAGGAGAAACGGGCGGGGGAGAGCCCGGCGTGGCGCGACAATTGCTGAAGGCTCAACGAGCGCGCAACATTGGCGCGCATGAATTCAATGCTCTTGGTCAGGTCGTGAGCGGTGGCGCGCGAGCCGCCCCGCAAGCTTCTGCTACTTTGGAAAAACAAAACCCCAAGTGCGTGCCTCGTGATGTGGGAAACAAGCAGCAAGGTCTTTTCCGTAAGCCCTCCCGACATCAATCTGTAGCATTCTCGAAACATCTTCGCGATATCTTGAGAATCACTGTCCGTCACGGTCAGCACATGCTCGTGGGTAGGAAGCATGCTAGCATACGAAGCGGCGGATGTGCCTGAAAAATGAGCCCAATGGATCGACCACGGATCCTTCTCATCGGCATGATAGGAGTGTGCTTTGTTGGGTGGAATGATCAGAACCTCGCCGGCGCCCACGGCCACTCTGCGTCCGTCCATTGCAAGCCAGCCCTTGCCCTTGGTGCAGAAAATCAAAATGCATTCATTGAGCCCATTCGGGCGCTCAATGCCATGACCCCGTGCTTTGGGAAACCAGCCGAGACAGATCACATGCAAGCCTACGCCAAGCGGATGACGACGCACATTTTCAAGCACTCCAGCCGGTGTGAAATGCACGATCCTGTCTGGATATCCCTTCGGCCTCGCTTTCATGTGTGATAAGATAGTCCATCCTTTTGAGAAGCCTGTCCATTTCCTTTTTTCAACTCATGCGCCATTTTTCCCCTGTCATGAGCATCACCGCCACACAAACCATCGCGCCCACTCTTCCAAAGTCCGTTGACCTGGAGGAAATGAAAGACTCGTTCAAGCAGCACGGCTATGCCGTCGCCCGCGGCCTCTTTTCCGAGGCCGAGGTCGAGGAGATCAAATCAACCTTCATGCGCATCGCGGAGAAAGGTTCGGTTCCTGGCCACTTCGAGCCTGTCTCCAAGGAGGAATCCGGTGGCGATCCGTTGAAGGAATTTCCGCGCATCATTCACCCGCATCGTTTCGATGCTGTCTCGCGTCGGTATTTGGTTCACCCGGGAGTTCTCACCTGCATGCGCGAGCTGTTGAATGATGATGTCTTGGCAGCGAACTGCATGTTCTACTACAAGCCGCCCGGCTCGCGTGGACAGGCGATGCACCAGGACAATTTCTACCTCTTGGTCGAACCCAATACCTGCGTGGCCGCATGGACCGCCATCGACGATGCCGATCCTGAGAACGGCGGCATGTATCTCGTCTCCGATACGGCCGAGGAGGAAATCGCCTGCCCGCAGCTCGCAAACAAAGAAGAGTCCTTCACCACGCATTTTGTGCCGACGCCAAAAGGCAAGAAAGCGGTTCCCTGCGTTATGAAGGCTGGTGATACCTTGTTTTTCAACGGTAGCTCCATCCATGGATCCGGCCCCAATCGCTCCAAGGACCGCTTCCGGCGTTCCTTCATTTGCCACTATGTGCCGAAGTCTACGCAGCGCATCAGCAAACACTATCTGCCACTGCTCTCACCCGAAGGGGAAGATGTCATGATCGAGGCCAACGATAGCGGCGGTCCCTGCGGCGGCAGCTGGATCGAGGGAACGGTTTGGGAAGGTGGAACACATTGATCCCATAACAACCCACCCCGAAAAACTATGAACACCAAAAACGTGAGAACGATCGCCAGCGCCGACATTCCTTTCACGGCGGTGCCCGAGCCCTCGACCTACGCGCTGGTCCTCGGTGGCATCGCGACACTGTTGCTGGTTCACCGTTGCGTTC
>JBEINR010000045.1:0-6440 GCA_040377995.1 Akkermansiaceae bacterium
GAATGGGATGGCAAAAATGTTGGCGCGTGGGCGATGGCCTTGGAGGGTGCGGAGGCGGTGGTAAATCTGGCTGATGGTGACGATCCCGATGCGCGGCTTGAGTCGACGCGTGCCTTGGCTCAGGCGATCGCCGGATGCCGCGTGGCACCGCGGGTGTGGCTCAATGCCTCGACGGTCGATTGGTATGGCGGGGCTGTCGATCGCATTCATGATGAGTGGTCGGGCGAGCCCGGAGAGAGCGCGGCGAGTCGCGCGGCCTTGGCCTGGGAGGATGCGTTTTTTGGTGCGATGGTGGCGCCGCGGACCCGCAAGGTCGCGATGCGGCTTGGCAGGGTGCTGGTGCAAGAGGCTGATGCTGGAAAATTTCCGGGCCTCGCGGCGGACGAGGCGTGGTTGCACATGGAGGACTTCCTGCGCGCTTTGGAATTTCTGTTAGATGATTCCTTTTTTTCTGGGGCGGCCAATGTGGTGGCGCAGCATGGCGTCAAAGGTGAATCACGCGTGAGGCCATTGCGCTTGGCCGATGAAGGATTTGTGTGGCGCTGGGTTCGGCCGGCTGAGGCCTTGGCCGATTTGGCGGTCAGACCGGGCATCGATTGCTTCTTTGAGTCGATGGTCGCCCGCCCGGCTGGGCGCGGAAATGGGGTCCCGGCGGGCACTTTTTGAGGTCCGTGGGATGGACTTTGTGCATGCAAAAATTGCCCTCAATGGCATTTTTTCGTTTTCGTAAGTCGTTGAAAATCAGTTGATTTTTGCGAATTAGGCGAATTTTCGGGGATTTTCCGTTTGCGCCGGTCCCGTAGCGGGGCTAGTCCTAGGGCGCAATTGGGCGATGCGTGTGAAGCGCGGGTCGGCCGAACCAGACAGCTTCACAACCATTTGAGCTCATGACATTTCGATTTGCGAATATCGGCACCTTAGCCTTGGTGATTGGCCTATTGGCCAGCTGCGGAAACTCCGACCTCACCGTCATTCCGAAGTCCAAGATCAACGCCATCGCCCATGCCCGCGAGACCAAGCGCGAAAGTTTCCAAGTGGCGGGGCCTTCCACGCAGCTGATGTCCGCCGCAATTGGCAAGCCACGCGACAAGCACGGCATGCCGGTTTACGCGTTCAGCGAGCGTCAACGCATCGCCCGCACGACGGCTTACACCTGCAGTGAGGACGATCACCTCGTCTATGGCAGCAAAAATGCCGCGGGCACGAATCTCCGCTACACCGACCGGGTGCGCAGTGCGGCCGCCGACTGGTCGTTCTATCCGGTGGGTACCACCTTTCGCATCAAGGGTCTGCCACATCTTTATGTCGTCGATGATTACGGTTCGGCACTGACCGGTACCGGCACGATCGACATTTACAAGCCGAACAAGGAAACCATGAACATCTGGGGGCGCCGCAATGTGGAGGTGCAGATTGTCCAGTGGGGTTCCTTTTCGCGCAGCGCGCAAATTTTGAGCGAGCGCACCGGCTACGAGCATTGCCGCCGCATGTTGGCCAACATTGTGCGCCAGCAACCGAGCCTTGCGAGTGTGGCCAAGCGTTGAGCTTGGCTGCCGTGTGCCGGATCAAACGAAGCGCACGGCGTGCTTCTTCGAGAGCTTGAGCGTGTCGCCCGCCTTTAGCGAGACTATCGCGGCCGGATCGGTGAGTTTCTCGCCGTTGAGTTGGACCGAACCGCTTGAGATGAACTGCTTGCGCAGCTCGCCATTGGATTTTTCCAGATCGAAGGCGGACTTGAACGCGTGGGCTGTGAGTGTGAGCACGGTCGATTCAGCGGGGAGATTGGCGAGGGAAATTTCCGGCAGTTCGGCCGCGGAGAGATCTTTTTTCGAAAAGCGCGTGTCCCAGTCGGCGCGAGCGGCGGTGGCTGCGGCTTCGCCGTGGTAGCGGGCGGTAAGTTTTTCCGCTAGTGACTTCTTGGCGTCCATCGGATGGCCCGACGGGTCGCGGGCCTCGCCGAGCAGGAGCGTGTAATAGCGGTCCATGAGCTCGTCGGATACGCTCATCAGCTTGCCGAACATTTCCTGTGGCGGATCGCTGACGCCGATGTAGTTGCCGTAGGACTTCGACATCTTGCGCACGCCGTCGAGGCCTTCGAGCAGCGGCATCACCATCACCACTTGCTGTGCTTGGCCGGCTTCCTTTTGGAGGTCGCGGCCGACGAGGATGTTGAAAAGTTGGTCGGTGCCGCCGAGCTCGACATCGGCGCGGATTTCCACCGAGTCCCAGCCTTGCATCACCGGGTACTGAAGTTCGTGCAGGCGCACTTCCTGGCCGGCATCGACGCGGTTGCGGAAGTCCTCGCGCTGGAGCATTTGCTGGAGTGTGACCTTGGCGTTGAGTTTGAGGATTTCCTCGTAGGTCATTTTGCGAAACCAATCGCCGTTGTGGACGATTTCGGTTTTCGACTTGTCGAGGATCTTGAAGGCTTGGTCGGTGTAGGTCGCGGCATTGGCGAGGACCTCGTCGCGGGTGAGCGGCGGGCGGGTGGCCGAGCGGCCGGAGGGGTCGCCGATGGTGGCGGTGAAATCGCCGATCAGCAGAACCGCTTGGTGGCCAAGTTCTTGGAATTGGCGGAGTTTTTCCAGCGCGACCGTGTGGCCGAAGTGGATGTCGGGCGCGGTGGGATCAACGCCGAGTTTCACGCGCAACGGCCGGCCGAGGCGGAGTTTTTCAAGCAGTTCTTTTTCCGAAAGGACCTTGGCGCAGCCTTTGGTGAGGGCGGTGAGTTGTTGCTCGGGACTCATGATGGGAAAATGGCCGGGGTAGTGAACATCGATTTGTCGAAGGCCGCGGCGAATCAGTTATTACTTTTGAGATGCAATTTGAGAATGCGCTTGAGCTCCTCCGATGCCTGCGGGCTGTTGGGCACGCTGTGATCGGAGGGGACGATCAATTCGGATGCGACCGGTGTGACATGCGACGACCAATAAGGCACCACGCCGTCGCTACTGGTGGGGGTGTTGCTCTTGCCGCGATCGCCGATGATCGAGTGGAAAGTGATGTTTTTCGGCAGTGGCAATTTGCTGAGCGCGAGGGTGGCTGGCGCCCGTGGTGAGAGGCTATCGATCGAGGTCGGCAGGTGCTTGGTCGCATCCTCGCCTTGGGCGATGTCGCTCATGGCGACGAGGGTGGCATCGAGCAGATCCACCGTGAGGGTCTTGGGAAGCTTGATCAGTTTTGAAATCCAGTTGGAAAATGTCAGGTTCGCCATCGGGCTGCCACGATGCGGCACGGCGAGGAAGATCACGCGCTTCGGTTCGGTGAGCGGCTTGTAGAGCGTGCCTTCGCGGATCAGGCGCATGGTGGAATCGGAGGCCTTGACTTTGTTGATCGGTTTCTTGAACAAGGCCTTGTAAAGCTCCTGGCCAGGATCGGTGACGCTGGAGCGGGTGACGAGCCCGCCCATTGAGTGGCCGATGATGACCATGCGATTGAGTTTTTCGCTGCCACCTTTGCTGCGGGCGTAGGCGCAGGCCTCGCGCATCAGTTCGCGGAATTTCATGCTGCTGTAGATCCACGGACTTCCGGTCGGATAGTTGTAGAGCCAGATCTGATAGTTTTCGCGAAACCATGGTTCGGGCGCGAGTTCGTTGATGACATTCTTGAATGCGTCGGGGCTTGAGACGAGTCCGTGAACGAGCACGACAGGGATTTTTTTCGGATCGTAGGGGGTGATGAAATAGAGGCCGGTTTCCTCGGTGAAGCGATCGGGCAGCAGCACATTTTGGATGACCAGATCATCGAGGTCACACATTTTCCAGTAGAAATCATTGGGTGCGGACCAGTCGGCGGCAAGCGGGTGTTGGTGGCCACCGATGGTGGCGGTCTCGACTGCCCAGCGTTTGTTGAACTGCCATGTCGGGACGCCTTTGCGGTCGAATTCGAGAGTGGCGGTAATGTTGTAAGGCAGGCCGTTGGGCAGCAGGTAGCGCTCGCGCTTAATGCCGACGGGCGAGGTGGTTTTCCAACCGACTGCCGGAATGCCGAGACCCTGGTTGCCGTTGTGTTTTTTGACTTCAGTAACTTCAATACTCGAGGCGGATACGATGGCGTCGAGCGTGTCGGGATCGACATGCTTGCGGTCGGCGATGGCAAGACGGGTGCCAATCGTTGCGGCGCGATCATTCCACGAGCCGTGGCCGCAGCGGATCTGATCGAAGAGCTTGCCGACTGCGACATTGTAACGATCGCGTGCGGCGGGCCACTCGTTTTTGCGCGAAGCGCTGCCGAGAATCGACCAGTTGGCGCGGGCCTCATCGATCAGCGAAGCCGAGGGCAAGCGCGATGATCGGGGCACGGAGGCGCAGTTTTTGGGGACATGCGGGGCACACTGGCTCAGCAAGAGTGCCGCAATCAGCAGGCCGGAAATACGGGTGTTTGTGGTCATGGTCGCTTGAAAGGAAAGTAAGCCACGCGCCACCAAGCCTGCCAAGCCTTGAAAGAAGGGATATTGGAAGGGGTGGCGGCCAGGATTGCATCGAACGCTTGGCGGTAATGAGCCGCGGGCGGCAGCAAGCCGCGAAAGTGTTTTTTGCTCTTGGTTGCCAGGTAGTACGCCGCGAAACTCCCGACATGTCGCCACTTGTTGAGGTCGAGCCGATCGCCATGCTTCCCACACAGGCCGGATGCGCGGCATTTTTAGGCGACGGCAAGAAAACCATCCTCATGTACATCGATCCCGCTGTCGGTGCCGCGATCAATGTATTTCTCTCAGGGCACCAATCGGCTCGACCGATGACCCACGACCTCTACCATTTCACGCTTCAGGCGTTCGGCGCAAATGTCTCGCGAGCAGTCATTTTCGATCTCGTCGGTGAAATTTACCATGCACGGCTGATCATCGAGGCCGAAAACGAGATCATGGAGCGCAAGATCATCGAGCTCGACGCGCGCCCCTCGGACTGCATCGCACTTGCGGTTCGCTGCGGCGCGCCAATCTATGTGGCAAGCGGGCTTTGGCATCGCCTCAGGACATGACGGCGGAACTTGCCAACCTGCGCGATGCCGGAAACCCGTGATCGGGGAGATGCGATCACCTTTTCAGACATTCAATCGCCCTTGCGGCCAAGTCATGAGATGTTAGGTTCGGTGGACATGTCACAGAACACACTGGCCACACCGCCCGAGTATTTGAGCGAAGAAATTCTTCTCAATCCGAACAAGCGCCATTTTCCGGCATTCGATCTCAAGCGTTTGCTCGGCACTGTTTTTGCGCCGACCGAAGGTTGCCGCGTTTGCATTCTGATCGATTTCGATGAACCCGCAGCGCTCATCAAGGACTTGGCATTTCTAAAACACGAAGGTTTTTCGGTGCAGAAAAATGCCCACAAGCATTTCTACCTTGGCCTGCGCGATGGCGCGATGGAGGCACTCGGCATGAGTGGCGGGGAAATGTTTGCCTATCGTTGCACCCATGGATCGAATCTCGATCTTGCCGACGATGTGTGGGACACCGCGGGCAATCACCTATCGCTCGAGCGCGACATCTATCCGACTTACGATCTCATCCTGTGCATCTCGACTTATTCTGCGACTGCTCCATTGACGGCCAAGTGCAAGCAATTCGGCTTCCGCGGTGCAACGTTGCACGGGCTCAACGATGTGATTCTCAACTCCGGGCTTGCAGTCGATTATCATGAAGTCTCCGCCGACGCGGAAAAACTTCGCCTGGCTCTCACTCGTGCCGACGCGATCGAAATCGATTTCGCGCTCGAGGATGGACGCGTGCTCACCGCATGGCTCGGCCTCGATGGTCAGGAAGCGCAAAAATCCCACGGCCTATGCCTCGGAAAATCTCCCGACATCGCCAACCTTCCAGCCGGCGAGGTATATTTCGTCCCGAGCGACGCACGCGGTCAATTTCCCATGAAATACGAGGACGGCACGCTCGGTGTGCTCGAAGTCGAAAACCGCTGCATCATCCACTCGACGCTGATCTCCGGAAACCAATCCACCATCGACGCACACAATGCACGACTGAAGGATGATCCGATGACCGGCACGCTCGGAGAGCTTGGCTTCGGCACGCAGGTGCTGCCGGTGTCCGGCGCCGACATCCAGGACGAAAAGGTGCTCGGCACCTGTCACCTCGCGACCGGCCGCGATGATCATCTTGGCGGCGACATCCTGCCATCGATGTTCAAAAAACACGAAAACTCCACGCACGACGACATCCTCTTCGCGCCACACAAGACCCCGAACTTCAACATCCGCCAGGTGCGCATGATTCGCGGAGCGCAGCGTGAGGTGCTCATCGAAAACTTCCGCCCCGCACGCTATCTCATGGAGGCGCTCGCAAATCATGGCTGAGGCGCGAGCCCATCCGCATCAAGCAAATCCATCCGCGGATCCTGCAACATGAACTACCGCGAAGCCATCGAGTGGTTGTTCTCCACGCAGACCTTCGGCATCAAGCTCGGTCTCGACAACGCGCGCCA
>JBEINR010000187.1:0-2143 GCA_040377995.1 Akkermansiaceae bacterium
CTAGTCGTGATGCCCACCGGCGGCGGCAAGTCGCGTTGCTTTCAAATACCGGCGCTCTGCTTCGGCGGCGTCACGATCGTCATCTCGCCGTTGATCGCGCTGATGAAAGATCAGGTCGATGCCCTCACCGCGCGCAACATTCCCGCGACGATGATCAACTCGACCCTCAGCTGGCCGGAGCAGCGCGAGCGGCTCGACAGCATGAAAAATGGCGATTGGAAACTCGTCTATGTCGCGCCCGAGCGGTTCCGCGCCGAGAGTTTTCTCAAAGCCCTCGAGGGCATCGAGATCTCGCTGTTCGCAGTCGATGAGGCCCACTGCCTCAGTCAATGGGGTCACGATTTCCGGCCCGATTACCTGCGGCTCGGACGCGCATTGGAAAAAATCGGTCATCCGCAATGCGTCGCCCTCACCGCCACCGCCACACCGGTGGTGCGCCACGACATCAGCTCGGTGCTCGCCCTGCGCGAACCTTTCGAACGCGTCAGCGGATTTTCGCGACCGAACCTCTCGCTCAACATCACCGCTGTCGACACGACCCAGCAAAAAGACGAGCGGATGAAATCAGTCATCACCGCCCACAAAACCGGCATCGTCTATTGCGCGACGCGCAAAAAGGTCGAGTCGGTTTCCGAAACGATCGCCAGCTGGGGACTCAAGTGCGTCGCCTACCACGGTGGTATGAGCGACCAGGAACGCGAACAGGCGCAGGAACAATTCATTTGCCGCAAGGCCGATATCGCCGTCGCCACCAACGCGTTTGGCATGGGCATCGACCGCTCGGATGTGCGCTTCGTGATCCATTACGAGATCCCCGGCAGTGTCGAGGCCTACTACCAGGAAGCCGGACGCGCTGGACGCGATGGCGAGGCTTCCACTTGCGAGCTGCTTTTCAATTATGCCGATACCCGGACGCAGGAATTTTTCATCGATGGGGCCAACCCCACTGCCGCGGTAATCCGCTCGATTTACCGTCACCTGCTCGATCAATGCGACAAGGAATTCGAAGTCCACGAAACCCTCGAGGAAATTGCCGAGGCCTCCGATGTGCGTAACTCGATGTCGGTCGGCAGCGCCCTCACCGCCCTCAGCCGAGCAGGTTACATCGAGCGCTTCGATGTCCCCAAACGCCGCATGCGCGGCACCCGCTTGCTCAAGCCGCAAATCAACCCCGGCCAACTCGAACTCGACGAGGAGGCCATTGAGGAAAAGGAAAAACGCGACCGCGACAAACTCAAGTCGATGGTCGAAATGAGCTACTCGCGAACATGCCGCCAACAATGGATCCTCGCGTATTTCGGCGAAGCAAATCCCAACACCTGCGGGAGCTGCGACATTTGCCGCAACTCAAGCGCTAGCGAACATCGCGCGCCGACGAAGGAAGAGGCACTCATCGTCAAGAAAGCCCTCAGCGGCGTCGCACGCATGTCACGACGCACCGCCACCGGCTGGGAAGCGCGCTTCGGCCGCGGCCGCATCGTGCAAATGCTCGCCGGCAGCAAGTCACAGGAAATCATCAGCGCCGGGCTCGACCAACTCAGCACCTACGGCATCCTGCGCGAAAAAGGCACCGGCTACCTCAACAGCCTCATGCGCTCGCTCGCCGATGCGGGACTCGTCCAAACGATCGCCGGCGAATACCCGCTCATGACGCTCACTCCACTCGGCGATTCGGTGATGCGCGAAGAGGCATCCTACACGCTCGTCTGGCCCGACAGCGAAGCCTCGCGCCCGACAATCGACCTCAAAGACCACGGCTTCGACCCACAACTTTACTCCTTGCTCAAAGGACTGCGCGCCAAACTCGCCGCACGCGAAAAAGTTCCGCCCTATGTGGTCTTCGGCAACAAGACCATCGAAGCCATCGCTCGCTACCAACCCACCAATCACGACGAGGCCCTCCTCATCCCCGGCATCGGCGCCGCCAAACTCCAACGCTACGCCACACCCTTTCTCGAACTCATCCGCTCGTGGAAAGATTCACGCAAGACGCGAAATTGAATCAGCAGCGCGAGTCGCGCGTGATAAAGGTTATTAGTTATAAGTGATTGGGACAGAGGCGAAGAGCTACCTCTTCATGTGACTGGAGCATCTTGCTCCAGGCCGTCCTTGGAGCGTCCCGCTCCAAGTTTTGAAAGAGCAA
>JBEINR010000214.1:0-1745 GCA_040377995.1 Akkermansiaceae bacterium
CGCCATGAGGCGACATTGGCGGAGGTGACTGATTCACCGGAGGCGGGGACGCGGATTTCGACATTCGCGCCGGAAGTCGAAGCGGCGGGCGCAGGTGTTGCAGCGGGGGCAGGTGCTTGAGAGGCAGGTGCTTCGATCGCAGCGGGGGTTGGGGCTGGCGTGGCAGGCGCGCTGCCTGCGCCGCCGATGCGTGCGATCAATGTGCCGATCGGCACTTCTTCGCCTTCGCCGACGAGAATTTCGAGCACGCCATCAGCGGCGGCTTCGAGTTCGTTCGAGACTTTGTCGGTTTCGAGTGTCACGAGAATGTCACCTTTGTGGACCATGTCGCCGTTTGCCTTGTGCCAGCGCGCGACATTGGCGGAGGTGACGGATTCGCCGGAGGCGGGGACTTTGACATCGGTGCTCATGGAGGTGGAGGGGATGAATGAGTGGAAAATTTTTCAGAGAGTGAAGGCCTGTTCGAGCAGTGCCTTGTGTTCGCGGTAGTGCATCGCTTTCGAGCCGGCGGCGGGGCTGGAGGCGGATTCGCGTCCGGCGTAGATCAGATTGATGCCGAGCGTGTGTTCCATGCGCGGGCGGATGAAGAACCATGCGCCCATGTTCACCGGTTCTTCCTGGCACCAGATGAACTTCGACGCATTTTTGTACTGACCGGTCATCGCTTTGATCATGTCGCGATGGAACGGATAAAGCTGCTCGACGCGCAGGATGGCGGTGTCCTCGGCGCCACGTTCTTGGCGCTGGGCTGCGAGGTCGTAGAAAACTTTGCCCGTGCAGAAAATCACGCGCTTGATCGAGCCCAGGTCCTTGACCGGTTTTGAGTCGGGAAGAATTTCTTGGAAACAGGAACCTTCGAGGAAATCGCTTTCGGGCGAGACTGCTTCGGGGCGGCCGAGCAGGCTCTTGGGCGTCATCAGGACAAGCGGCTTGCGGAAGTCGCGATGCTTTTGGCGGCGCAGTGCGTGGAAGTACTGAGCGGGAGTGGTGAGATTCCCGATGATCATGTTTTTCTCCGCGCAGAGTTGCAGGAATCGTTCCAAGCGTGCGCTGGAATGCTCGGGGCCCATGCCTTCGTAGCCGTGGGGCAGGAGCATCACGAGGTCGCTGGGCGTTTGCCACTTTGATTCGGCGGAGGAAATGAATTGGTCGATGATCACCTGGGCGCCGTTGGAGAAATCGCCAAACTGTGCTTCCCAAAGTGTGAGCATCTTCGGGTAGGACAGCGAGTAGCCGTAATCGAAGCCGAGCACGGCGAACTCCGAGAGCAGCGAGTTGTGGACGCAGAACTTGCCTTGATCCGGCGAGAGGTGTTCGAGCGGGATGTAGCGCTCGGTGCTTTCGTAATCGTGAAGCACGACATGGCGCTGCGAGAAGGTGCCGCGGCCGCAGTCCTGGCCCGAGAGACGCACGGGTGTGCCTTCCATGAGTAGCGACCCGAAGGCCAGTGATTCGGCGAAGGCCCAGTCGATGGGGCCACCTTTTTCCAAGGCCTCGATGCGGCGCGGGATGAAGCGTTTTTCGAGGGTCGGGTTGAGATGAAATTCGCGCGGGACGCTGGTGATGACGCGGCCGATGTGTTGGTAGCGATCGCGATCGATGCCGGTGGCGATGGGTGCGTGCGAGTACTTTGGTTGTACGACTCCGGTCGATCCGCTGAAGGCGGTGCGCTCACCGGTCTCGCTGAGTGCGAGCATTTTTTGGTAGCCATCTTCGAGGTTGTCCCAGATCGATTTTTCCATCGA
>JBEINR010000080.1:0-4369 GCA_040377995.1 Akkermansiaceae bacterium
GTGAACGACTCGTTCGGCGACCTCTCGACTCCCTTGAGGCACACGCCGCGCCCTTCGAGCATGTCGAGATGCTGCTGCGGGAAATCATGACCGATGATACCGACCAGTGAAACCGGTTGGGTAAAAAATGATGCCGCCAGCGCCGCATAAGCCGCCGAGCCGCCGAGCAAATGGGTGGCTTCCGCGTCGGGAGTTTTCACATGGTCGATGGCAATCGTGCCGCCGATGACGATCTTGGTGTTGGCGTTGGACATGATGATGAATGGAAAAAATGCATCAGCACCTAGCTGACGGCGCGAGCATTCAGGATCCCGCGTCCGACTCCAACCACAAATCGCATGGCGGGTGTGAAAATCAGCCCCTCACGATAATTTCGTGGGCCTCCATGGTGGCGGATTCTACATCGTCGGCTGTCAGGAGATCAGAAACGATTACCACGCGTCTTGTGCCAGCGGCGAGGACTTCTGGCAAGTTGGCTCTTTTGATGCCGCCGATGCAGAAGGCGGGAATCTTGCTGCCGACATCGCTTTGCATGACAGAAATATCGGCGAGTCCGATGCCGGGGCGGCCAAGTTTGGTGGGCGTGGGAAAGAGCGGTCCGAATCCGATGTAATCGAAACCCTCGTCGAGGGCCGCGCGGGCCTGCGCGAGCGAGTGGGTCGAGCGGCCGATGATTTTTCCCGAGCCGACGACTTCGCGCGCGGTGGCCAAAGGCCCATCGTCTTGGCCGATGTGCACGCCATCGGCATCGAGTTCGGCGGCAAGCTCAGGGTAATCGTTGATGATGAACGGCACGCCGGTCGCACGACAGATTGGAAAAATTTCTTTCGCGACATCGCGAATCTCACCGATGTCGTGGCACTTCGCGCGAAGCTGCAGGACATCTGCGCCACCAGCGATTAGCTTCAAGGCCGTTGCCACCCGATCGGGCTCCGCGACATAGCCGAGATCAAGGATCGCGTAGAGCTTCCAATCGGCGGAGCGGTCAACGGTCATGAGTCAGCGGGCGAAAAACTTCGCGCTCAAGCTTTGCGTTCCTCAAGGTAGCGCCCGACCCAACCGATGTCGTAGTGACCGTTGATGAAGTCCGGGTGATTGATGATTTCCAACTGGAAGGGAATCGTCGTCTTGATGCCACGGATGGTGAACTCGCCGAGTGCGCGCCTCATGCGGGCGATGGCAATCTCGCGAGTGGAGGCGGTGACGATGAGCTTGGCAATCATCGAGTCGTAGTGCGGTGGCACGGTGTAGCCCGAGTAAACATGGGTGTCGACGCGCACGCCTTTGCCGCCGGGCGCATACCACAGCTCGATGGTGCCGGGGCTCGGTGTGAAATTGTTGTAGGGGTCTTCGGCATTGATGCGGCACTCGATCGAATGCCCGCGTGGGGTGGCTTCGAGCACATGGTGCGAGAGCGACTCGCCGGCTGCGACGCGAATCTGCTCCTTGATCAGCTCGCAACCCATCACCTCTTCGGTGACCGGATGCTCGACCTGAATCCGCGTGTTCATTTCCATGAAGTAGAAATTCTCGCCCTTTTCATCGACGAGGTACTCGATCGTGCCGGCGTTTTGATAGCCGATGTTGCGCACGAGGTTCACCGATGCCTCGCCCATGCGTTTGCGCAGCTCGGGTGTGAGCAACGGTGACGGGCATTCCTCGATGATCTTCTGGTTGCGGCGCTGCATCGAACAATCGCGCTCACCGAGGTGAATGAAGTGACCATGCGAATCGCAGATGACCTGGAACTCCACATGGTGCGGGTTGAGCACAAGTTTTTCCAGGTAGCAATCGCCATTGCCAAAGCAGGCCACCGCTTCGTTGGAGGCTTGTTGAAAAAGCCCGATGAAATCCGCTTCGTTGAAACAGGGGCGCATGCCGCGACCACCGCCGCCGGCCGTGGCTTTGATCATCACCGGCAAGCCAATGCGCTTGGCTTCCGCCAACGCGGTCTCGGCATCCGACATGATGTCCGAGCCGGGAGTGACCGGCACGCCATTGGCCACCGCCGTCGCACGTGCGGTCGCCTTGTCGCCCATCATCGAGATCACCTTGGCCGATGGCCCGATGAAGGTGATGCCGGATGATTCGCAAATTTCCGCGAAGCGGGCATTTTCGGAAAGAAACCCATAGCCCGGATGGATCGCCTCGGCGCCAGTGATTTCGGCAGCGGCGATGATGCGGTCCATTTTGAGGTAAGACTCCTTGCTCGAAGCGGGCCCGATGCAGACCGCTTGGTCGGCGAGCTGGACATGCATCGAGTCGACATCCGCCTCGGAGTAAACAGCGATCGATTCGATATCGAGTTCGCGGCAGGCGCGGATGATGCGAAGGGCGATTTCGCCACGGTTGGCTACCAGGACGCGTTTGAACATGATGGGAAAAATGGGAAATCAGTGGTCAGTGGCTGGCGCGGACGGCCGGTCACTTGATGCGGAAGAGCACATCGCCAAACTGGACTGGTGTCTGGTCGTTGGCGACGATGGCGGTGATAGTGCCGGAAACCTCGGCCTTGATTTCATTCATCACCTTCATTGCCTCGATGATGCAAAGCGTCTGGCCGACGGAGACCGTGCTGCCCACCTCGACGAAGCAAGCCGCATCGGGTGCGGGCCGCTGGTAGAAGGTGCCCACCATCGGCGAGCAGATTTCCTTGCCATCGGCCACGGCGGGAGCGGCGGCCGGTGCGGCAGCAGCAGGAAGAGCGGCGGGTGCGGGTGCCGGCAAGGCAGGTGCGGCGACGGGTGCCGGAAGGCTGGCAAGCAGTCCGCGCAGCTCATCGACATCGCTGCCTTTCTTGAGCTTGAGCTGGAAGTCCTTCTTGGTGAGGTCAAACTGGGTAAGACCATGCTCGTTCATGAGCTCGACGATGCGGCGGATTTCCTGGAGGTCCACGATGAGAAGGAGTTGTTGATGGGTGAGCGGGAGCGGCCGGATGCCACTTCCTTGCTGCCGCCAAGCTACCGGGCCGGGCGAAATCGCGTCAAGCGGTAAGAGGAAGATCGCCGTAGGCTGCGAAAAAAACACAACCGTGTGGCGGATCGACGCGCAGGGCAATTCCCCTTGCCTCGTCGTTTGGCGCGTGGGACAAGACCGCATGCCGGATACGAAGCGCAACACGCAGCTCGACGGCTGGCGGGCGCTGGCGGTGGCGGGCGTGATGTGGCTACATTGGGCACCTCACGAATGGCCCGGGCCATGGCCCTTTGAGATCGGCTTGTTTTTCTTTCTGACGCTGACCGGATTTCTGATCACGCGTATTTTGTTGTGGGAACGGTCGCGCGGCGAGAATGACGGAGGCGCTTGGAAATGGATCGCCTACGGACGGTTTGCAAAACGGCGCATGGCGCGGATTCTTTGGCCCTGTTATGCGGCGATGCTTTTTGCGATGCTTCTCGGTGCGAACGACATCCGAGTTCATGCTTTCGCGTATTTTGCGCATCTTTCAAATTTTCACATGGCGATGACGCCGAAATGGCCCGGTGGTTCGGCGCCGTTTTGGACGCTGGCGATCCAGGTGCAATTTTACCTTTGCTGGCCGCTGCTGGTATTCTTTGCGCCGCGACGCTGGCTCGCTCCGCTGTTTCTTGCCTGCGTTGCCATCGCTCCGCTGTCGCGGCTGATTTGCGAGCATGCTTTTCCGCAAATTTATCATGCCGAAGCGATCACCAGCTCGGCGATGGATTACTTCGGCATCGGCGCGCTGCTTGCGTGGGCGATGGAGAAAGGTATGCCCGCTGGAGACAAACGACTCAGGCTCGTCGCATGGCTCGCGCTGATCGGTTATGTCGCGCTTTACACGCTCAATGAAATGGATCGGCAAGTCGCAGGGCTGCACTACCTGCAACAGACTTTGATCGCCGTGGCCTTTGCCGGACTCATCTCCTCCACGCTCGCAGGCATCGACGGTGGCATCGGGCGCTTGCTCGAACATCCGGCCATCCAGCATGTCGGGCGGCTCAGCTTCGGGCTCTATCTTTTTCACTCCGGCGCGCCCCTGCTGCTCGGTCGGACCCTGCCGCACTTGTGGCATCCGTTTTTCCATGGCCCATGGATAATGGTGAGGATCCTCGCCTTTGCGCTCACCTCATGGGGCCTCGCGTGGCTGTGCTGGAGGTATCTTGAAGGTGGGAAGCGAGTTTAGGATTCGACCCCGGCACGGGCTTTTCCTTCGCGGCGGACGCGTGTTGGATTTTTGAGCTCTCTTAATCCATCAAGCGTAAGACTCACGAATGAGCACTTCGGCAGGAATACCCAAACCCTGATTGAGCGCGCGAATCATGCCGAGGCTGAGGGGTCGCTTGCGATTGAGGATTTCCGAAACCCTGTTTTTTCCAGGAAAAAACTTTACCAAATCCTTCTGCTGCAA
>JBEINR010000137.1:0-2777 GCA_040377995.1 Akkermansiaceae bacterium
GACAACCGCGGCGAGGGCGGGATTCTTGCCTTGTCGGCATTGATCCGTGGCGCGGTGAAAAGCTTGGGCGGCAAGGATCCGCGAAAGATCATGCTGCTGGGCTTGGCCGGCGCGGCGTTGATTTATGCCGACGGCATGCTCACTCCGGCGATCTCGGTGCTCAGTGCGGTGGAGGGTCTGGCAGTGAGTGCGCCGATGCTTTCGCATTGGGCGGTGCCGCTGGCGGTGTTGATTCTTGGGGGCTTGTTTGCGATCCAGCAATTTGGCACCGGCCATGTCGGCAAACTGTTCGGTCCGGTGGTGGTGACATGGTTTCTGGTGCTTGGCATCCTTGGTGCGGCGGCGGTGTTGAAAAACCCGCAGGTGCTGGTGGCCTTGAGTCCGTATGAAGGCATTCGGTTTTTGTGTCAGGAGTGGAAGCATGCCTTCCCCTTGCTTGCGGCGGTGTTTCTTGCCGTGACCGGTGGCGAGGCCTTGTATGCCGACCTCGGGCATTTCGGCACGAAGCCGATTCGTGTCGGTTGGTTTTCACTGGTTTTGCCCGCGCTGGCGCTCAATTACCTCGGTCAGGCCGCCTTGCTGACGGCCGACCCGTCGGCGATTCGCAATCCGTTCTTCCTGCTGGCTCCCGAGTCGATGCGATTTCCGCTGACCCTGCTCGCGACGGCGGCTGCGATCGTTGCCAGCCAGGCCTTGATTTCGGGTGCGTTTTCGCTCACCACGCAAGCGATCCAGCTGGGTTGTTTGCCGCGCTTTCGCGTGCGATACACCTCCGAGCATTCCGTCGGCCAGGTTTATGTGCCGGCGGTGAACTGGTTGCTCGCGGCATCCTGCATTTTGTTGGTCGTCGAGTTTCAAACTTCCTCCGCGTTGGCGGGCGCTTACGGCATTGCGATCGCGCTGACGATGGCGATCACCTCGATGCTGTTTTACTCCGCCGCGCGCACCGAGTGGAGGTGGTCTGCGCTCAAGGCGGGGCTACTCACCGGCATTTTCCTTGTGGTCGATGCGGCCTTCCTCATGGCCAACACGCTCAAGATCGTGCACGGCGGCTGGGTGCCCTTGGTCGTTGGCGGTGGCATCATGTCGTTGATGATGATTTGGATGTGGGGTCGCGCGCGTCTCTATGCGCGCATTTCGCGTGAAGCCTTGCCAGTCGAGGATTTGTTGCAGGATCTCGAAAAGGGCAGGATCCACCGTGTTTCCGGCACGGCGATCTACATGAGCGGCAAGGGCGCGCAGGTGCCAAATGCCTTGCTTCACAACCTCAAGCACAACCAGGTGCTGCACGAGCGCATCATCCTGCTGCATGTGATGACACTCGATCAACCTCGTGCCAGCCGCGAGGAAATGCTCGAGCACCAGGAGCTCGGCGAAGGCGTGCACCGCGTGATTCTGAAATTTGGTTTTGCCGAAACTCCCGATGTGCCAATGGCGCTTCGCGACTTGCTGCCCGAGCATGTGCGTTTCCAACCGGGCAAGGCGACCTATTTCCTCGGCAGCGAAGGATACGGTGTCGGCAAGAATGCCACGCTCATCGACCGCGTGCGGCTCTCGCTCTTCGCAGTCATGGCGCGTAACGCATCACCGGCGACCGCGTACTTCCAGCTTCCGCCCGGCCGCGTCGTCGAGCTTGGCGCGCAGATCACGCTGTGAGTCGGCGCGCGGCGATGGATCAACCGAAGCGGCCGCTGATGTAATCCTCGGTGCGCTTGACGGTCGGGTTGGTGAACATCTTGGTCGTTTCGCCAAACTCGATCATTTCGCCCATGTAGAAAAATGCCGTCTTCTCGGAAACGCGCGAGGCCTGGTGCATGTTGTGGGTCACCACGACGAAGGTGTAATCTTTCTTGAGGCTCCAGATTAGTTCCTCGACCTTCGCGGTGGCGATCGGGTCGAGCGCGCTGCAGGGTTCATCCATCAGCACGACGAGCGGCTTCACCGCGATGGTGCGGGCGATGCAGAGGCGTTGTTGCTGACCGCCGGATAGGCCGAGCGCGGATTCGTTGAGGCGGTCCTTCACTTCGTCCCACAGGGCTGCAGCGCGGAGGCTCTCCTCGACGGATTGCTCGATCACCGCCTTGTTGCGGATGCCGCGCATGCGAAGGCCGAAGGCGACATTTTCGAAAATGCTGCGTGGGAAGGGATTTGATTTTTGGAACACCATGCCGACATCGCGGCGGAGCTTCACCACATCGACCGACGGGTCGTGGATCTCGATGTCCTCGACGAGGATTTTGCCGGCGGTGACGCGCGCGCCGACGATTTCGTCGTTCATGCGATTGATGCAGCGCAGCAGGGTCGACTTGCCGCAGCCGGAGGGGCCGATGAAGGCGGTGACCGCGTTGCGGTCGAGATCGAGCGTGATGTTTTTGAGCGCCTCGGAAGAACCGTAGCTGAAACTGAGGTTTTGAATTTGCACGGCGCATTTGGCGCCGGCCTGCGAAGTACTGGCGGCGGTTTTCTCCGGGGATTCTTGCATGGAATTGGTGGTCGCGTTCATCCGAAGCTGCCGGTGATGTAGGCCTCGGTTTGTGGATCCGAGGGGTTTTCGAAAATTTTCATCGTGGGGCCGACCTCCACGAGTTTGCCGAGGTACATGAATGCCGTCTGGTCCGAGCAGCGTGCGGCTTGCGCCATGTTGTGCGTGACGATGACGATGGTGAATTTTTTCTTCAGCTCCGAGATCAGCTCTTCGATGCGCAGTGTCGCGAGCGGGTCGAGCGCGGCGCAGGGCTCGTCCATGAGCAGGATTTCAGGTTCGGTGGCGATCGCGC
>JBEINR010000221.1:0-1600 GCA_040377995.1 Akkermansiaceae bacterium
CGGCGTGCTCATCACCCGCTGCCTCTACGAGAAAAAAGGCTCGGCCAAAACTTTCCGCATCGTTGATGCCGGCATGAATGATCTCATTCGCCCCGCCCTCTACGAAGGCCACCACGAAATCGTGCCGCTTCGCAAAGCTGCCGACAGCAGCCTGCAAAAAGTCGATGTGGTCGGCCCGATCTGCGAAAGTGGCGACTTCTTCTGCCAGGACCGCGAGCTCCCGCACTTCGCCCCCGGCGATTGCGTCGCGCTAATGTCTGCCGGTGCCTATGGCTTCGTGATGGCATCGAACTACAATTCGCGCCCGCTTCCCGCCGAGGTTCTCGTCGAAGGCGAGACCGCCACCCTCGTGCGCAAACGCCAAACGCTCGACGACCTCATCGAAGGCGAGCTCTGATTCCATTACGCACGCTGATGCGGAGTGGACGCGCCGGCAGCCATCATCTTCATTTCTCCCGTGCTCGCCTGGTTTTCCAACGACCGCTTTCCGCTCTACCTCGCGCCCATGGCCGGGGTCACGGATGTGATTTTTCGCCAGATCTGCAAGGAACTCGGTGCCGATGTGATGGTCACCGAATTCGTCTCCGCCGAGGGCATCCTTCAGCGCGATGACCGCACCCGCAAGTACACCGAGTTCAGTGACGATCAACGCCCAGTCGGCGTCCAGATCTTCGGTGCAGATGGCAAACGCATGGGCGAAGCGGCGAAGAAAATCATCGATTGGAAAAAACCCGATTTCATCGACATCAACTTCGGTTGCCCGGTGAACAAAGTGGTCGCAAAAAATGGTGGCTCCTCACTGCTGAAAAATTGCCCCGTGCTGGCGGAGGTCGCATCCGGCGTCGCCCATGCGGTCGGCGACGAGGTGCCGGTCACCGCAAAAATCCGCACCGGCTGGGACTCGGAATCGATCAACGCGGTCGAGGTCGCAAAGATCCTCGAAGACAGCGGCATGAGCGCCATCACCGTGCACGGCCGCACCCGCGCCCAAGGCTACGGGGGTGAGGCCGATTGGAATGTCATCGACTCGGTCGCTCGCTCGGTGCGCATACCGGTCATCGGCAATGGCGACATCACCTGCGGACGCGATGTGATTAAGCGCCGCAGCGAAACTGCCGTCTCCGGCGTCATGATCGGACGCGCCGCGATGCAGAACCCATGGGTCTTTCGCGAAGCCCGCCACTTCATCGAAACTGGCACCGACCTCCCGCCAATCGACCTCGACGAACGCTGGCAACTAGTCATCCGCCACTGCCGCCTCGCCATCGAAAGCGAACGCTACGGCAACGAAAAACAAACGCTCACCTCCATGCGCTCAAGGCTCATGGCCTATTGTAAAGGCTTCCCCGGTGCCCGCGAACTGCGCCAAAAACTTTGCCATGTCACCACTCTCGAAGAAGTGAACGATCTCGCCGCGTTCTCCATCTCCCATGCTGAAATTGAGGAGGGGTGAGAAGAGTTATTGGTTATTCGTTATTGGTTAATGGGGAAGAAAAAGAAGCCGCTTCTTCATATTTCCTCTTCCGTTTCGAATTTAGAATTTAAGACACTGCCGTCCCACAGTCTGGACATGGCGAGCCCTGAGCCTTGAGTTTGCAAG
>JBEINR010000068.1:0-4901 GCA_040377995.1 Akkermansiaceae bacterium
CGAAGATGAAACCGGCATCGCGAAATACGCCGACCTCAACAAGCTCGCTCTTCAACTCGTCAAACCCGGCGGCATCTATGTCACCTGCTCATGCTCCGGCCAACTCGGCGCCGATGACTTCGAACGCACCGTCATCGCCGCCGCCCACCGCACCAACAGACGCCTCCAGATCATCCACCGCAGCGGCGCCGGCGCCGACCACCCGACGCTCTCGAACTACCCAGAATCCCGCTACCTCAAGGTGATCTGGTCGCGCGTGCTTTGATTGAAATTTTCCTGACAAAAGAGGTTTTTTATGCTTAAAAATCACATATACTTGGCACATATACTTGACTTTGAAGAGTTCGCTGCCAAATTCCCCACATGGCCCAACTCACGATCTATCTCGATGCGGACACGCAGAAAAAAGTCGAGGCCGCCGCCCGCCGCGATTCGGTATCACTCTCCCGCTGGGCGCGCGATCACCTTGCCCGCGCCGCCGATCAGGACGATGCGTCGGCATGGAGCCACCTCTCGGCATTCACCGGCACGGTCGACAAGTCGTTTGCCACTCCCAAGCGCGAACGCGGCCACCGCGTCATTCCGAATCTCGAAGACTGAGCTCGATGTACTGCCTCGACACCAACATCTGGTCCTACATTTTGCGTCAGCCAAACAAGGCACTGATCCGCAATCTCAGTTCCAAAAAAACAGCCGACCTCTGCCTCGCGGAACTCACGCGCGCGGAGTTGCTCTATGCCGCCTTGAGAAGCAGCCAGGCCACTCACCTGCGCCAACGCATCAACGATCTCCTCTCACCCTACGCCCACCTGCCCTTCGGTGGTGAGGCTGCCGAGCATTATGCCGACATCCGCATGCGCCTGGAAAAAGTTGGCAAACCGATCAGCCCCAATGATCTTATCATCGCCGCCACCGCAAGAGCCGCCGGCGCGACATTGGTGACCGCCAACCTCCGCGAATTCTCCCGCGTACCCGGCCTGAAATGCCGCGACTGGACAGCCGCCTAATTCCCCACTCAATCCCCAATCCGAATCTCACTCGGATTCCAACTCGGCTCGGGCATGCTCATTTCCAGCTTCTTCATCGTGTCGAGCACGATCCTTGCCACGCAAAGGTTGCGATACCACTTGCGGTCGGCCGGCACGACATGCCACGGCGCGTGATCGGTCGATGTTTCGGAAATGACATCTTCGTACGCCTTCATGAAGTGATCCCACAACGCGCGATCAGCGAGGTCATCGGGGTTGAATTTCCAATGCTTGTCGGGATTTTCCAAACGCGACTCGAGCCTGCGTTTTTGTTCCTCCTTCGAGATGTGCAGAAAAACCTTCACGATTGTCGTGCCCTCTTCCGCAAGCATGCGTTCGAAATCGATGATGTGCCGCGTGCGGCGCCTCCAAACCTCGTCGGGAAAAATCTTTTTCACGCGCACCGCGATCACATCTTCGTAGTGACTGCGGTTGAAGATCACCAACTCCCCGCGCCGGGGCACCTTCGAGTGAATGCGCCACAGGAAATCATGTGCGAGTTCCTCTTCGGTCGGTTTTTTGAACGATTTCACATGAATGCCCTGCGGATCGATGTGCGAAAAAACATGCTTGATGCAGCCATCCTTGCCGCCGGTGTCCATCGCTTGCATGACCACCAGGATCCGATGCTTGTTCTGCGCGTAGAGGAGCTTTTGTTGCTCCTGGAGCTGCTTCTGCAATTCGCGAAACTGCGGCTCGTAGTCATCCTTGGCTTTGCCATCAAACAGCAACTTTTCATCGGTCCCAATCTTACCGAGATGAACCTTGCCCCCGGGCTTGATCCGGTAATGCTCCAATGCTCCGGTGACTGGCATGGCCGATCCTATGCCCAGCATCCCCCGCTTTGACAAGCTCTGCCTGCAAAAGTCACACAGCGCGCGGTTTTCGTGATTGAAACGCGATCCGGCCTGCGATGTCCTCTGGCAATGGCTCGTCCAAGGAAATCCGCCACCAGGCCCGCACACCCGGAGCAACTCTCGACAGCCATCCACATCGGCGCCAGCGCGGTTTCCATGCTGGTCGCCACGGGCAACGGCGATGGCACACTCGATGCCGTCGATTTCCTGGAACAACCGGCACCAGTCGCCCGCGACATTTTCCGCCACGGCGCGATCAGCCTCGCCACCACCGAACGCGTGGTTTCAATCATCCGCGATTTTCAAAAATCCCTCGACGAACTCGGCCTCAACTCCCACGAGATCACACGCGCCGCCGTCACCAACATTCTCAGCGAGGCAAAGAATCAGGAAACCTTCATGAACCGGATCCGCGTTGCCTGCGGCCTGCGTCTCGGCTCGATCGACGATGGTGAAATGACGCGCCTGATCTATCTCAAGACCCGCCGCCGTCTCAGTCACTTGCCCGGCATGAAAAAAGGCGCGACGCTTGTGCTCCATGTCGGCCCCGGCAACACGCGAGCACTGCTGTTTCAAAATGGTCTCATCACCCGCTACACCAGCTACCGCATGGGCACCCACCGCACGCGCGAGGCAGTCGAAGCATCACACGCCGAAGGCGGCAGCTTGCTGCGCGTGATCCGCGAACACACCTCCGGCAACATCGCGCAAATCGGCTTGGATTATGCCGATATCCGCATCGACGGCATGGTCGTAATCGGCCACGAAATCCAATCGGTCGCGCCGGAGCTCATCAATCCCAACAACGCCTGCACGCTCAAGTCGTTGCGCCAGTTCACCACCGACACAGCCAACCTCAGCGATGCGGAAATCGTTCGCCGCTACCAACTCGATTACCAAACCGCCGAAGCACTCCTGCCTGCTCTCGAAATCAATCTAGCGATCGCCGAGGCGATGAAACTCAGCGAAGTGCGCATCCCGGAAAGCGATTACGAAAAAGGCCTGCTGCACGATCTTTTGGTTTCGGAGGATCTCGCCGACACCTTTGCCGAGGAAGTCCTGCGCTCGTCGCGCATTCTCGCAGAACGCTATCAATCAGATCCCTCTCACGGCGAACACGTCGGCAACCTCTGCAAGCGTTTCTTCGACGCACTTGCCGATCTCCATCAACTCACCGCCCACGATGCTCTTCTTTTGCAAGTCGCCGCGATCCTTCACGAGGTCGGCACCTATGTCAGCCCGCGCGCCCACCACAAGCACTCGGAGTACCTGATCCTCAACTCTGAGATCTTTGGGCTCGACCGCACCGATGTGACCATCGTCGCACAAATCGCACGCTACCACCGCCACGCCTGCCCGAGCCTCGACCACCCGGGCTACGCCGCTCTCGACACCGAGGACCGCATCCGCGTCTGCAAACTCGCCGCTCTTTTGCGCGTCGCCGACGCACTCGAACGCACGCACGCCCAACGCGTTTCGCAAATCGAAATCCACCGCGAGGAAAAACGCATCCGCATCCGCCTACCCGGCCTTGCCGATGCGGCGGTCGAACGCCTCGCGATGGCCTCCAAGGCCGACCTCTTCGAACAGGTCTTCGGACTCACCGTCATGATCGACGAGGAAATCTGAAATACACCGCCACTTCCCGCATCCCATGCCCATCCCCTACATCAACCGCGAACTTTCTTGGGTCGAATTCAACCAACGCGTGCTCAACGAAGCGCTGCGCGAAGACCTCCCCTTGCTCGAACGTGTGAAGTTCCTCGCCATCACCGCCTCGAACCTCGACGAGTTTTTCCAAGTCCGCATCGGCGGCCTGATGGCAATGAAACGCGGCGGCATCAAAAAGCCCGACCTCTCGGGCCTCACTCCCACTGCCAACCTCAATGTGCTGCGCCAAAGAATCCTGCGCATGAGCGACGAGCAATACACACTCTTCAACCAATCGCTCATCCCCGCACTGCGCAAGGCCGGCATCCTCGCGCTCAACATGAACGACCTGAACCACGAACAGGCCGCCCAGGCACTCAACGCGTTCGAAGACCAAATCTCACCACTGCTCACACCGCTCGCCGTCGACCTGAACGATCAGCCACCCGCCGTGCCCGCGCTGCAAATGGTCATCGCATGCCGCCTCATCGATACGGCAAGCGAAACTACCCGCTTCGCACTCATCACGATTCCCGATTCCATCAATCGGCTTGTGCCGATCAGCGCCGGATCCAACACCTTCGCATTCGTACTCGTCGAGGACCTCGTCGCCGCCCACGCGGAACAACTTTTTCCCGGCGAAAAAGTTGCTGCCACCACCGCGTTCCGCGTCACCCGCAATGGCGACATCGCTGTGCAAGAAGAAGATGCGACCGACCTCGCCGACGAAATGGAGGAAATCCTCAGCGCCCGCCGCTTCGCCGACACCGTGCGCCTCGAGATACGCGCCGATGCCCCCAAGGACCTGGCGCGCATGATCCAACAAGTCACCGCCGCAAGCACCGCCGAAATCTACCGCATCGCCGGACCTCCTGGCCTCGCGTCATTCATGGATCTCGTTTTCATCGCCGACTTCGACCACCTGCGCGATCCCGACTGGCCCGGCCAAAGCTCGCCCTCGATCGTCCCCGGCTCATCGATGTTCGAAACGATCGCATCCGGCGACCTGATGCTCTTTCACCCCTACGAATCCTTCGAACCGGTGCTGCGCCTGCTCGAAGAAGCCGCGAGCGATCCGGATGTCATCGCGATCAAACAAGTGCTCTACCGCACCGCCAAAAAATCGCGCATCATCAACGCGCTGATCAAAGCGGCCGAAAACGGCAAGCATGTCACCGCGCTCGTCGAGCTCAAGGCACGCTTCGACGAAGCACGCAACCTCGACCGCGCCGACGAACTCCAACGCGCCGGCGCACAAATTGTTTACGGCGTGAAAGGCCTCAAAACCCACGCCAAAATCTGCATGATCGTGCGCCGCGAAGCCGGCCACCTTCGTCGCTACGTCCACCTCGGCACCGGCAACTAC
>JBEINR010000150.1:0-2509 GCA_040377995.1 Akkermansiaceae bacterium
CCGATGCTGAAGGCTTTGAAGCCGTGGGCTTTGAGGGCGGAGGTGGGGAGGATGGCGCGGCCGTCGAAGACGAAGGCGGGTTTGAGCATCAGGTCGTGGATGCGTTGGAGGTCGAGGGTTTTGAATTCGTCCCACTCGGTGAGGGTGGCGAGGGCGTGGGCACCTTGGGCGGCGGTGTAGGGATCGGCGGCGATCTCGACATTGAAGTCGATGATGTCTTGCGGGACGCCGACTTCGAGGAGGTCGCGTTGGATGGTTTCCTTTGGCACGCGCGGGTCGTAGATCACGACATGGGCGTTTTCGGCGACGAGGTCGCGGACGATGTTGATGGCCGCCGATTCGCGGGTGTCGTTGGTGTCTTTCTTGAAGGCGAAACCAAGGATGGCGATGCGTTTGCCGGAGACCGTGTTGAAGAGTGTGCGGACGATTTTTTCGACGAAGCGGGATTTTTGCCAATCGTTCATCGTGACCACCGAGCGCCAGTAGGCGGCGGCTTCCGGGAGGCCGAAGGATTCGCAGAGGTAGACGAGGTTGAGGATGTCCTTTTGGAAACAGGATCCGCCGAAGCCGACGGAGGACTTGAGGAATTTGGGGCCGATGCGCGAGTCGGCACCGATGGCGCGTGCGACTTCATCGACATCCGCGCCAGTGGCTTCGCAAAGGGCGGAGATCGAGTTGATCGATGAGATGCGTTGGGCGAGGAAGGCGTTGGCGACGAGCTTGGAAAGCTCCGAGGACCAGAGGTTGGTGGTGATGATTTTTTCGCGCGGGACCCAGTTGGCGTAGACCGAGACGAGCGCCTCGAGTGCGGCTTGTCCTTCCGGTGTGTTTTCGCCACCGATCAGAATGCGGTCGGGGTTTTCCATGTCGGCGACGGCGGTGCCTTCGGCGAGGAACTCGGGATTGGAGAGGACTTGGAAGGTGGCCTCCTTGCAGGAGTTTGCGGCGAGGATCGTTTGAATGGCAGTCGCTGTTTTGACCGGAATGGTGGATTTCTCGACGATGATTTTGTTGCCCTCGGAGACCTCGGCGATGAGGCGTGCGGCGGACTCGATGTAGCGGAGGTCGGCCGCGCGTCCGGCGCCGATGCCGTAGGATTTCGTGGGAGTGCCGACGCAGACGAAGATCAGGTCTGCGGCTGCGATCGCGGGCTTGATGTCGGTGGTGAAGTGGAGGTTCTTGCCGCGCGCGGATTCGACCACTTCCTGAAGGCCGGGTTCATAGACAGGCAGGTTGTCGGTGTTCCATGCATCGATGCGTGCCTGATTGAAGTCGCAGACCGTGACCTGGATGTGAGGGCACTTGGCGGCGATCATGGCCATGGTGGGGCCGCCGACATAACCGGCGCCGAGGCAGCAGATGGATTTGATTTTCATGGAGTCGTTAGGTAAAAGCTGAAATGCTGAAAAACTGAAAGGAAGAGAAAGAGTAGCTCGCGCAGAGACGCGGGGGAGAGGAGTTAGAGGTTATTTGTTATTGGTTATGGGGAAGAGCAGAAGAGTCGTAGGTCTGAAGGTCGAAGGTTAAAGGTCGGAGTTTGAAGAAGTGGCAGTGTCGTTATCAGGAGTCGGCGCTGCGGGGCCGCATCGCCCTACCGTACGGCCTGGATCAGGATGATCTAGCTACGATGAAGAAGCGGCTTCCTCATCTTCTGTCTTCTGTCTTGAAGTCTTGGGTCTTCGAGACGGCGACGCGGATGAGGTGATAGAGGAAAAGGGAGTTGTAAGTAAAGTAGCGCTTGAAGAGTCGGCGGGGTTCCATGGCGAGGCGGTAAGCCCATTCCATGCCGATTTTTTGGAGAAATGGTGGGGATTGTTTTACTTCGCCGGCGTGGAAGGCGAAGGCGGCGCCGATGCCGAAGTAGACACCGGGTGGGAGTTGATCCTTGTGGCGCGCGATCCAGTGTTCCTGTTTCGGGCAACCGAGGCCAACCCAGATCAGGTTGGCGCCGCTGCTGCGGATTTTTTCGCAGACTTTTGCGAACTCGTCCGCGGGCCATTCGCCGAAAGGGGGAGAGTAGGATCCGGCGATGATCGCATTGGGAAAGCGTTCGGCAAAGGAAGAGCTGAGCTTGTCGAGGGTCGATTGCTTGCCGCCGAAGAGGAAGTGGCGGAACTCGGAACGGCCTTGGGTGGCTTTGAGCGTTTCGAGCATCAGCGTTGGGCCGTAGACGCGGTCGGGAACTTTTTCCGAATCGGCAAGTTGGGCATTGAGCGCCCAGACGAGCGGCATGCCGTCGGGGCAGATCAGGTCGAAGCGGGCCATGCTTGCGCCGAAATCCGGGTCATGGCGCGAGAGTGCGGCGACATGGGTGTTGGCGGCCTCGACCGCGTAGGCGCGATCGGCTTTGGCGGCGTGCTCGAGGATCCATGAGACCGCGCCCGCGTAGTCGGTGGCGGCGACGGGGAGGCCGATGATGGGGAGGCGGTGCAAGGGGGGGGGCAGAGTGAGGGGTTATGAGTGAATTGTAAGTGGGGAAGAGGAAGACGAGGTGAAAATCGCACATTGA
>JBEINR010000163.1:0-2299 GCA_040377995.1 Akkermansiaceae bacterium
CCGCCGAGCTCGGCAAAGCAATAGGTCGAGATGTTGGTGATCACCGGCACGCAGGGAAAACAGCACGATGGCGGTCAAATCGCAAGCCCACACCTTATGCCTGGCTGCGGACAGGCTTGATGATTGATCCAAGCGTGCGATGATCCAGCCATGGGTTGGCGCGCACTCGGGGACTCCGCATGGCTGTTTGTAGCCACAGCGGGCGAGGCGTCTGAAAAGTTTGCGCAAATCCTGCGCATGCGACGGCAGCTTGCAGCGGTCCGGGTCCCGCAAATCCGTGATCTCGTTTCCTCATTCGACAGCGTGGCGGTGCATTTCGATCCGCGTGATGGCGAAGCGGTGATGGAGTGGCTCAGGTCCATCGAAATTCCAGCGGCCGACGAAGATGCGGAAACATCCGGCCGCACGCATGAAATTCCGCTGCGTTACGGTGATGATCTCGACAAGGTCGCCAAGCGTCTCGGGCGCACGGTGGACGAGGTGATCCGCCTGCACAGTGCTGCAACTTACACCGTGGCGGCGATCGGATTTTCACCCGGCTTCCCCTACCTTATCGGTCTGCCGGAAGAACTTCGTCTTCCGCGACTCGATACCCCGCGACCAGTGAGCGCCGGATCGGTCGCCATCGCCGGCGATCAGGCGGGCATTTATCCATTCGATTCGCAAGGCGGCTGGCATGTGATCGGGCAAACATCGCTCACACTCTTCGATTCGCAAAATGATCCACCTACCCTACTCGCTCCGGGTGATCAGGTAAAATTCACCGCAGTCGAATACTTGCCCACATGCATCACGATTTCAAAAAGCGCGTCAGCCAAAGCTCATGGCGCGATCGAGGTCATCGAAGCCGCCCCCCTGACAAGCGTGCAGGATTTGGGGCGTCATGGATATCAATCGATCGGCGTGACTTCGGGCGGAGTCATGGATCCGATCGCTGCAAAAGTCGCCAACCGATTGCTTGGCAATCCCGATGACCATGCGCTGCTCGAATGCGCGATGCTCGGCCCCGTGCTTAAATTTCACCGCGCATGCCGGATCGCGATGCTCGGATGGAGCGAACATCGATGTGGTCGTCCGATCGAATTGGCGGCGGGCGAAATACTCGACCTGCGTTCACCGACCATTGGTTCTTATGCCTATCTCGCCATCGCCGGGGGCATCGATGTCCCGCAGGTTCTCGGTAGCCGATCGACCGATCTGCGTGCGAAATTTGGCGGACATCATGGAAGACGGCTGCAAAATGGTGACCATTTGGAAATCGGCGAAGCCCCATGCGGACCACGCCGCGCAAACTGGCATGTTCGCTGGCCCTACGATCAATCCAAAGACTTAACACTGACCCTGCGCTACATCCGCGGCATGCAATCGGACTGGTTCAGCCCTTCCTCGCTCGAGGCATTTGCCAATTCCGAGTTTAGGATCAGCAGCAAATCCGATCGCGTCGGCATGCGACTCGATGGCCCCAAGATGACTCGTGTGACGGATGCTGAAATGGTTTCACAAGCGGTCGTGCGCGGCTCGATCCAGGTCCCGCCGGACGGCACGCCGATCGTGCTGATGGCCGAATGCCAAACCATCGGCGGCTATCCGCAGATGGGTCATGTGATTTCCGCCGACCTTCCGAAACTCGCGCGTGTGGGCTCTGGTGCGTCGCTTCGGTTTCGCGAGGTCACGCTCGACGAGGCCCGCTGGGCATGCGATGAACTTGAGCGCGACATGAAATTTCTCCGCACCGGATTGGAGCTCTTGAAATAGCCACCATGCAACGCATCGATCTCAACTGCGACCTCGGCGAAGGCGGCGCGCATGATGCCGAGCTCATGCCATTGATCAGCTCGGCAAACATCGCATGCGGTGGCCATGCCGGCGATGACGCGACGATGCGTGCAACGATCTGCCTCGCACTCGAGCACGGCGTCGCGATCGGCGCACACCCCGGCTACGAGGATCGCGAGCACATGGGCCGCTGCCCGATGGATCTTTCGCCGGATGCCATCGGCGATCTCGTGAGCCGTCAGCTCAAACGCTTCGCACAAATCGCCGATGAACTCGGCGCACCAATTCACCATGTGAAAACCCATGGCGCGTTGTACAACCAAGCTGACACCAACCCGCTCATTGCTGGTGCCATCGCGAATGCGATTCGAGATTTGTTGCCGCAGATTATGGTCTACGCGCCACCGAGTGGCTGCATGATGGCCGCGGCGAAATCGGCCGGGCTGCGATTTCGCGCCGAGGGTTTCATCGACCGCCGTTACCGCGCCGATGGCTCACTGGTGCCGAGAGGACAAGCGGGCGC
>JBEINR010000052.1:0-5768 GCA_040377995.1 Akkermansiaceae bacterium
CCCTCAAGGGCGAGATCTGCGGCTTGGGATTCGGTGGGAGCAAAAGAAACCAAACCTGCAACTGTAAGAATCGCGGTGATTTTTTGAGCAATCTTTTTCATAGTCATGTCTGCCATAGACGTACATGAGACTGACGAAATCTCCACTTAATTCGAAAAAAACGAGCTGCACCCAAAAAACTCAATAATCCGCCACCGGGCTGTTAGAGACGATTTCCTCGGCGGGATCGAATTCCGCCGCGAGTTGGGCGATCTTGGCGCAGGTGTTTTGCCATTTTTGGGCGGACCATGCGGCGGGCGGGCGCAGCACCCGACGGCGGAAGCGTTCGACCCGATCCTGTGCCTCGTGCCGCATGCCGAGGGGCAGTTCGCCGATCGCGCGGGCGGCGGCCTCGGCGGTGTCGTTGCGGTGGCAGATCATTGCAAGGTCATTGCCGGCGCGGATCGCCAATTTCACATCCTCGCCCCGACCGTAACGCTTGGTGATGGCACCCATGTCGAGGTCGTCGGTCATTACGAGGTGGCGGTCGAAGCCAAGTTGATCGCGAAGAAAACGCCGGATGATTTTGGGCGAAAGCGATGCGGGGAAATCGGCATCGATGTTGGGAAACTCGATGTGCGCGAGCATGATCGAATCGAGCTCGGGCATCAGCGCGGTGTAAGGGATCACATCCTCGCGCAGCAATTCATCGAGCGTGGCAGGCGATGATGGCAAGTCGTGGTGCGGATCGGAAACGGCACGGCCGCAGGCGGGGAAATGTTTGCCACAGCTTGCGATCGATTGCCGGCGCATCCAGCGGTTCCATTGGCCCGCGAAATCGATCACGCGCTGCGGGTCGCGCCCCCAGCAACGGCCGCGCAAGGCATTTGCAAGTCCGGGAAAATGATCGAGATCGAGCACCGGCGCAAAGTTGAGGTTGAAGCCCAAAAGCTGCAGCAACTCGCCGGTCAACACGCCGGCATCGGCAATTTTTCCCATATCCCTCCGCGCCGCCAGGGCCTCGGCCGATGGCAGCACCGGCGCAATTTCCTTGGTCCGCGTGACGCGTCCACCTTCCTGATCGATGCCGATGATTGGCAAATCGACCGACAAGTCGCGCAGGTCGTCAGTGAGCTTTCGCGTCTGCTCCGGCGAAACAATGTTGCGCGAAAAAAGGATGTAGCCGGCCGGTTGCAAACGGCGGAACAGCGCCGCTTCGTCCGGCCTCAATTCCGGCCCATCAAGCCCCAGCAGCAGCAAGGATCCATCGCTCATCGGCAGCACTCAAGCATCCCGTTGCATGCTTGTCCATCCCATGCCCCGCCCAATCAAACGCCCAGGTGAACCATGCAAATCATACGCACTGTGGCATTCGCGGGCGTGAAAAATCAATCCGGCAAGTATTATGGATTGCAGCACCCCGCCCGATCGATAGCTTGTGAGCAGACACCTTTTTCCATGTCCGCACCCAGCGCCCGCCCCCTCAACCAACGCGTGCTTCTCATGGGCACCTGCCTTTGTGATGCGTTCTTCGACGATGTGGCGAAAGCCACTGTCGAGGTGCTCGAGCACCTAGGCATCTCGGTCGATTTTCCAGAAAACCAAACCTGCTGCAGCCAGCCTGCATTCAACTCCGGCGACTGGGCCGCTTCGCGCAAAGTGGCGCGTCACTGCGCCGATGTTTTCGCAGGCGAGCTACCGGTGATCGTGCCATCGGGCTCCTGCGCCGCGATGAACCGCCACGGCAACATGCTACAATTCGAGGAGGAACCTGACGCGGCAATCGACTCGCTGGCCACGCGCACCCGCGAAGTGATCGATTTCATTTTCAACGAACTCCAGATCCGCACATGGCCGGGGAAATTTGAACAGCCCACCCGCATCGCATTTCACCGCTCCTGCCACAGCCGCGGCACCAAGACCGGCGAGGCGGTGCGCACGCTGCTTTCATCGATCGAAAACGCGGAAGTCATCCCCTTCGGTCAGTCCGAACAATGCTGCGGTTTTGGGGGAACCTTCTCGGTGACCTTTCCGCACATTTCAGGGCAAATGGGCACACTCAAGCTCGACCACATGCTCGACATCCGGCCCGATATGCTCGTCGGCACCGACATGTCCTGCCTCATGCACCTCAACGGACTCGCACAAAACCAGGGCCGCGCGATTCCCCAATTTCACGCCATCCAGATCCTTCGCGACACGCTGGTGAAACCAAACCAATCGAATCCATGATCGGCACCCAACCCATCGACCTCTACGCCCGCAAGATCAGCGACGAGAAACAAACCTCGGTGCTCGATGGTTCGTCAAAGGGCACCGAAAAGCGCTACGAGGTTCTGCACAAAGATTATGCCGATCCGGATTCGCTGCGCAAACTTGCGGGAGCGATCAAGGACCACACGCTCCACCATCTCGGCGATTACCTCGCGAAGGCGGAAGCGGCACTCACCCAGCGCGGCGTGAAGGTCCATTTCGCCTCGACCGCCGAAGACGCACGCCAGGAAATTCTTTCCATCCTACGCGGCCACGGCGTCACACGCCTCACGAAGTCGAAATCGATGGCCGCCGAGGAAATCCACCTCAACCCGTTTCTCATCGAAAACGGCATCGAATGCCTCGAGTCCGACCTCGGAGAGTTCATCGTCCAACTCGACAACGACGAGCCATCCCACATCGTCAAACCGATCATCCACAAAAACCGCCGCGAAATCGCCCGCACTTTCCAACGCGAAGGCATCGCCGCCGATTACAACGACGACCCGGAAACGATCACCCGCCGCGCACGCGTCCACCTTCGCGAAAAGTACATGCTCGCCGAGGCCGGCATCACCGGCGCGAATTTTGTCTGCGCCGACACCGGCCGCCTCACGCTTGTGACCAATGAAGGCAACTCGCGCTTCGGCATGGCACCCTCCCCAGTGCACATCGCGCTGGTCGGCATCGAAAAAGTAATCCCGCGCGAGCAAGATCTTGCGGTCTTCCTCAACCTGCTCGGCCGCTCGGCCACCGGCCAGCAACTCACGGTTTACACCGAGTTCATAAACGGCCCGAAGTCCGCCAGCCAACCCGACGGTCCAGAGCACATGCATGTGGTCTTCATGGACAACGGCCGCACCGATGTTCTTGCGTCGAACTGTCGCGAGATCCTCCGTTGTATCCGCTGCGGCGCCTGCCAAAATGTTTGCCCGGTTTATCGCCAAGCCTCGGGTCACGCCTACCGCTCGACCTACGGTGGCCCGGTCGGCGCGGTGCTCTCACCCCTGCTCTTCGGCGACCGATTCCCGGAGCTGGCCGACCTCCCGAAAGCCTCGTCGCTCTGCGGTGCGTGCAATGAAGTTTGCCCGGTCGACATTCCGATCCCCGACTTGCTGCTGCGCCTGCGCGACAAGGCAAAACGCGAGGGCGTGCATTCGCCCGCTGCCGTGCCGATGACTCCTTTCTCCACCCTCGCCACCTCACCCTCACTGTGGCGCACCGCGATGACGATGTCGAAGGCAATGAACCACCTGCCCATCCATGTCGCGCCCATCAAGCCGCTTCAGGACTGGCTCGGCCAACGCACCCTACCCGATTCGCGCGGCGGTGATTTTCGCAAGTGGTACAAAACCCGCAAAAACGGGTAGCGCGTGCTGATGAAGTGGTTTTCAGCGTCCTCGCTGAAAACAAAGTTGGGTCATCAGCACCCACGCCGCTGGGGCACATGTGCTTTATGATCGGAAAAATTCAACCTTTTCCCATCCGTTTTCCGTGATATTCTGGTCTTATGAGCATTGATCAGATTGCCCCAGAAGCCCTTAAGCTGCCCACTAGAGAGCGTGCCCTGCTTGCGGCCTCCTTGTGGGAGAGCATCGAGGATCCTTTCGAGTTGTCCGTCGATCTCGACGACGAAGCTTCATTGAATCTTGCTGTAAAGAGAGACCAAGAGATCGAGAGTGGCCAAGTCGCTGCCGTATCACATCAGGATTTGATGCGCCGCTTAAGGCAATGAGGATTGAATACCACCCCGCTATTGAGGCCGAACTTGCTGAAATCCGGGATTTCTACAACGAACGATCCCAGAATCTGGGTGACGATTTCATCAACGAGTTTGAGAAGCAAGTTCTGCGGATTGCAGCCATCCCGACCCGTTGGATGTGTGTCCGTGGGGATACGCGAAGGGCACTGATGAAGAGATTTCCCTACTTGATCCTTTTTCGGGTACTGGATGACTCCGTGATTCGCATCACGGTAATCAAGCACGAGCGGCGACATCCTTCATACGGAAGGCATCGAACCTAGGTCCAGCAAGTCTCGGATGTTAACCGCTCTTCAATCTCAATCCAAGATCACCACGATGCCGTGCACCACGAAGACAACGCTCTCTCACAGCGGTCGGCCGTAGGTTTCGCAGCGGTTGTGCCAGCCGGGTTCCCAGCGTTTTTCGCCGCGTTCGTGGGGAGAGTTGGCGATGCGTCTTGAAAGCACGCGTTTGGCGGAGGCCGCAAATTCCTTGGCGGCACTCGGGCCCGATGGGACATCGCGCATCTCGCCGAGCACCTGCAGCAGACCCCAGCCGCGGCCATTGTAACGCTCGGCCTTGGAGCAGCCGTCGCCCTTGAAGTTCACATAATCAATCAGCGCGTAGGTTCCTTGCGGGGTCGTGGCGACTTTGTGGTAGTTGGCCTCGATGCGCTTTCTCTCCGAGTCCGGCGCGGCCGCGAGAATCTTCGGCAGGGCCGCCCGCGAACGCGCGATGATGAAATCCGTCTGCACGCCGATGTTCGCCGCGAGCCACTTGCGTAGCGAACTGAGGCGCGGGGCATCGAACTCGCGCTGAAATTGCGCCTTACTCGTCCACGGGCTGTGACGCTCGAGCGCGACTTCCGGCAGCTTCGCCCCCTTGCTATTCGCGTAGCTCACAAAACTCGGCCAGCTCTCGTCGAAGCGCCCCTTGAAGCCCGCCGGGTACCAGATGAAATGCCCAATCCCCAGCGAGGGAAACTCCTCGCCCGCATTCCATGTCGTAAGCCCGCTCACGCTCCCGCCGCATTCGTTCTGCCAAATCTTGCGGCCAATCTGTTCCTTGCGCGCGGCATCCAAGGCCATGCCCACAGGCGAGATGGCCAACATCAAACCCATAACCCAAGACCCAAGGGACAAAAATTTCATCCCGAAACCCTCGCGGTTTCGATGGGAAATGGCAAGATCAAGCAAAAATACCAACCGAATGGTTTGTTTTGAGCTGGAAAATCAAATTGACCGCTGGCAGCCGAATTTTTCATGATTCCATCCATGTTCACTGCTCAATTTTGGGACAAACTGCTGTCTTTTTCGGGTCTGGATCTGGCGAAATGGCTCTTGAGCGCCTTGATCATTGTCGCGGTGAACAAGGTCCAGCTCTTCAACGACCGGCTTTCGGCACTTCTGATTGCCCTGCCGCTTACTTCGCTGCTGGCGATGATCTGGATGCATCAAAGCGGTCAGTCGGGCGAGCGCTTGGCGAACCACGCCGAAGGTACCTTTTGGTTTGTACTGCCGACCCTGCCGATGTTTTTGATTCTTCCGTGGATGTGGCGCCACGGCTGGGGCTTTTGGTCGGCGCTGGGCTTGAACTGCCTCATCACCGCCGCGCTTTTTTGGATCATGGTGGCAGTCCTGCGGCGTTTCGGCATCGACCTGATGCCCGGCTGATGAAGAAACCACGAAGTTCACGAAAAGCACGAAAACGAAGGCATTTCACATTTGATCCAAACGAGCGGGCACATCGCGAATCATGAACCCTCTCCTTTTCGTGGCATTTCGTGTTTTTC
>JBEINR010000083.1:0-4136 GCA_040377995.1 Akkermansiaceae bacterium
GCACCGGCGAGTTCATCCGGTTGAGCTTCGAGGATCGTCTGCGCGTGGTGAAAATCATGGCCGATGAAAACCGCGGGCGCGTGCCCATTCTTGCGGGCGCGGCGGAGGGTAACTCCGACCAGGTATTGCAGGCGTGCAAGTTTTACGCGGACCTTGGATGTCGCGCGGTGAGTCTCACCGGCCCCTACTACTTCAAGGTGTCCCAGGAAAGCATCGAGAACTACTTTCGCGAACTCGCCGCCAAATCACCGATCGACATCCTGCTCTACAACATCCCGCAGTTCTCCAATGAAATCAGCCTGCCGGTGGTGAAGCGGCTGGCAATGGATTGTCCGCGCATCATTGGCATCAAGGATTCCAGCCGCGATTTTCCGCGCTTGTGCACCATGCTGGCTCAGATCAAATCGCAGCGGCCTGACTTTGTTGTTTTGACCGGTACGGAGGAGATCCTTTATCCGAGCCTGATGATGGGCTGCGACGGTGGGACAATCGCCACCTCGGGGGTGATGCCGGAAGTGATCACCAAGCTTTATCGTGATTTTCAGGCCGGCAACCACGCGGAATGCCGCCGGGTGCAACTCAAGATCCAGGACATCATCGCGGCGATGTTTGCCGCTGGCAATTTCCCCGAGGGTTTCCGCGCCGCCATCTCCTTGCGTGGATTCAATCCAGGCCCGCCGCGTTTCCCTATGAGTCCAGGTGAACTCGCAAATCTCGAGGAAGCCAAGGGCAAACTGGCCTGCCTGCTCGGTGAATGCGGCTATGCCGATGCGGCACGCGAATGTGAATTGCGCCGCGGCGTCACCGCTCCACGGACTCTGGGCGGGGTTGATGTCGATTCCATCGTGGCTGCGGTGTTGAAAAACATGAGGGCATGAGATGACGGCTGCCCTTTTGCTTTCCTCCATGATCTCCCGTTTTGCCATCACTTGAACCATTGAGGAGGTCCAGGAAATTGGTCCAAGGAATGGCCTGCTCTAAGCTATGGGCACAGAGCGCGACGGTGTTTTGCGAAAAGCTGTTTTCGCATTTGCATGCGGTCGCGTGTGGCGTTGATTGACGGCATGGAACATTGTTGCCAGCATGAAGTACGGCGGGAGTTACCTGACGCTGCGGATCCCGGCGCAGAATACATCTGTCCCATGCATTCGGAGGTACGGCAGATCGGTCCGGGAGATTGCCCGATTTGCGGAATGGCTTTGGAACCTGCGGGCGGTGGCGGTGATGCGGACGAGTCCGAACTGCGCGACATGACGCGCCGCTTGATCGTGGCGGCTGCGTTGAGTTTGCCTATCTTCATTATCGGCATGTCGCACATCTTGCACGGATCGGCGCTGTCGCATTGGGCGGCGACGCCTGCGGGCCGCTGGGTGCAGGCGCTCGGGGCCACGCCCGTATTGTTTTGGTGCGGTTGGCCTTTGCTTCGCCGCGCGTGGATGTCGATCAAGCACCGCTCGGCCAACATGTTCACGCTCATCGCGACGGGTACGCTTGCTGCTTGGACTTTCAGCATGGTGGCACTCCTCGCGCCCCGTGCGGTGGGCACGGCGGATCTCTATTTCGAAGCGGCCGCGGTGATCATCACGCTGGTGCTTGCCGGGCAAGTGCTCGAACTGCGGGCGCGGCGCCGGACGGGCGATGCGCTCCGTGCGCTCATGGATCTCGCGCCGGTGGTTGCGTGGAAGATCGGCAAAGACGGCACTGCCGCGGAAGTGCCGCTGTCCGACGTTTTGCCCGCCGACCTGCTGCGCGTGAAACCCGGCGGCAAAGTTCCTGTTGATGGAACCGTGGTGTCTGGAACGGGCACTCTCGACGAATCGATGCTCACGGGTGAATCGATGCCGGTGGAAATACGGTCCGGACTGCGCGTGCGCGCGGGGACCTTGAACGGTTCCGGAAGTTTCGACCTGCGCGCCGAGGGGGTGGGTTCGTCCACGCTCCTCGCGCAGATCATCGCAATGGTCGGCGAGGCTCAACGCGCCCGTGCTCCCGTGCAGGATCTGGCCGACCGTGTCGCGGCGGTCTTTGTACCCATGGTCGCGGGGGCTGCCGCCGTTTCTTTCGTCGCGTGGCTCGCGTTCGGTGGCTCACTCGCGCAAGCCGTCACTGCCGCCGTCTCCGTGCTGATCATCGCGTGTCCGTGCGCTATCGGGTTGGCCGTGCCAATGTCGATTATGGTCGGTGTGGGTCGTGCCGCACGTTAAGGCGTGCTCGTGCGGCAACCTGCCGCGCTCGAGCGCTTGGAAAAAATCGATACTCTCTGTCTGGACAAAACCGGCACGCTGACCACCGGGCGACCTGAGGTGGCGCGCATCGTCTGCGCCCCGGGGATGGATGAAGAGCGATTGCTCAGCCTCGCCGCAGGACTCGAGCAACACAGCGAACATCCGCTCGCTGCGAGCATTGTGCGCCGCGCGGCCGAAGCGAATGCGACCGCTGTGGCTGCGGAGGATTTTTCAGCGACCGCCGGAGGCGGTGTGGCCGGAAGTATCAACGGGCAATCCGTGCGGATTGGCACTCCTGACTTCGCAGGAACAACGGGACA
This sequence comes from Akkermansiaceae bacterium, assembly GCA_040377995.1. GTDB lineage: Bacteria > Verrucomicrobiota > Verrucomicrobiia > Verrucomicrobiales > Akkermansiaceae > Luteolibacter. The sequence continues at coordinate 2,546 of JBEINR010000083.1, forward strand.
AAATGCCGGGGACGAGGAAGGTTTCTCGCGGCTCGATTTGTCGGTCGATGGCGCTTGGGTAGGCACTTTTTTCGTGGCCGATACGATCAAGCCCTCGGCACGCGAAGCGCTCGGCGCGCTTCGTCGCCTCGGCGTGCGTCCCGTCATGCTGACCGGCGACCGTGCGGGAGCGGCCCGCCGCGTGGCGGAGGAACTCGGTATCGAGGACTACCACTCCGGACTCCTCCCGGCAAACAAAGCGCGATTCATCGGAGATTTGCAAAAGCTAGGCAAACGCGTGTGCATGGCGGGAGACGGGATCAACGACGCCCCCGCGCTCGCCGCGGCCGACACCGGCATTGCCATGGGGCCTGGCAGCGACGTGGCCAAGGAAACGGCGGACTTTGTCCTGGTGCGCGGATCGCTCGACGGCATCGTGCGCACCTTCACCCTCGGCCGCGCCATCATGAGCAACATCCGGGAGAACCTTTTCCTCGCGTTCTTTTACAACGCACTCGGTATACCACTGGCCGCGGGCGTGCTCTATCCCTTCACTGGTTGGCTGCTCAGTCCCATGATTGCCGGCGCCGCCATGAGCCTGAGTTCCGTCTCGGTCATCGCCAACGCCCTGCGCCTGGCTGGTCGCGGTGCCGCGCGGCGCAGTGAGATCAGTTCTCCAGACTCCAACAAACGCGCGATCTTGCCCATTTGACCCGCCAAGCACTGAGGGCACGAATCATCCGGACTTTGTCCTTCTATTTGGCTCAATGCGATAATCAACAAATCTGAAATATTTTTCTGGAGCTTCTGACGGGAAATTGCTAACGCGTGAGTGTCTTTACAACCCCACCTACGATCATGGCCTTTACCAGCGAGCATACCCACCACATTCGAGTCCGGTCGACCCAGCTTGAGATGCCCTCGGCGACTGCCACGGGGCGTGGATCGGAAGAATACGACCGCCGGCTTCGTGACACCCAGGAAGAGCTTGAGCGGATCCAGCAGCAGCGTGAGGAGCTCGAGCGGGAGAGGCAGGAGCTTGAAGAGCTGACCAACCGCAAGCGCGTGTTTGTGTCGCAGCAGGTGGAGTTGACCGAGCGTCTGACATCGGCGTTGACGCTGATTGATCGCGAGTTGTTTCAAATGCGCAACGAGGCTGAGGATCTCGAGCAGTGTCGAGTTTGTTTTGCGGATCATCTTGATAAGGTTCAGAAGATCAACCCCGAGAGCTGGACGCGTGATAATCTTTCCGAGAAGCTCGAAAAAGCCGGCATGGCGATCGACATCGCGGCCGACGAGTATGATCAGGCTGCATCGCACTTCGAGGGCACTCGTGGTGGTGCGATTTTTGGACGTGCTTCGAAGAAAGCGCGTTCCGCATCGCGCGTTCGCGAGACCACCGAGTTTTTTGCCAACCTTCGTAACGGATTTGCCTTCAATCTGCCTCTGCTCGTATTGGGTGGTGCGGCCTTGGTTGTTTATTACCTCAAGTAAGTGGCATCCGCTGCCCTGATCCGCGTCATTATATTCAAGGAAGACATCCCGCTCGACCAGTTTCGCGAGAAGCAGCTGGAGCTTAAGCGACTCGAGTTGGAATATGCGCGGCACAGCC
>JBEINR010000174.1:0-2232 GCA_040377995.1 Akkermansiaceae bacterium
GCCGCATCTTCGACGGCTTTGATTTCGAAATCAACAAGGGCGAAAAATTCGCCATCGTCGGCCCGAACGGCGCGGGCAAGTCGACCTTCTGCCGGCTCATCACCGCGCAGGAAACACCCGATGGTGGAGCGCACACTTTCGGTCACAAAGTCGCGACTTCGTTCTTCTCGCAAAACCACGCCGACGAACTCGACCCGGAAAAAACCATTCTCGAAACCGTCGAAGCCGCGGCCTCGCGCGAATCCGCACCCCACGCCCGCAACCTTCTCGGCTGCTTTCTTTTCCGCGGCGACGATGTCTTCAAAAAAGTCGGCGTACTCTCCGGCGGCGAACGCTCGCGCGTGGCACTCGTCTGCATGCTGCTGCGCCCGGCAAATTTCCTGATCCTCGACGAGCCGACCAACCACCTCGACATGCAATCGCAGGATGTCCTGCAACGCGCGCTCGCCGACTACCCCGGCAGCGTGCTCATCGTGTCGCACAACCGCTCGTTCCTCGATCCGGTGGTCAGCAAAACCCTCGAGTTTCGCCCTGGCGAAGCGCCGCGACTCTTTGCTGGCAACATCAGCTATTACTTGGAGAAAAGCGCGGCGGAAAACCAAAGTGCCAAGCCCGCAACCGCGAGCAAATCTGCACCCGCCGCCCGCAGCAACACGACCACCCAACCTGGCGTCTCGCGCAAGGACCAACGCCGCGCCGAAGCGGAAGCCCGCGATCAACGCAACAAGCTGCTCAAGCCGCTCGAAACCGAACTCGCTGCCCTCGAAACAAAAATTGCCGAACTCGAAGCCGCCCAAGCCACGCTCAACGCCGCACTCACCAGCGAGGAACTCATTTCCCAACCCGACAAACTCCGCGAAACCGGTAACGCGATTTCAAAAATCACCCACGCGCTCGAAAACGCCTACTCGCGCTGGGGCGAACTCACCGATGAAATCGAAAAGGTGAAAGCCAAGCTCGGCATCACGGATTGACCCCATCCGCTTCGCCCCTATCATTTCGCGCACGCCGCCCGCACGGCGAACATTCCAAGCACTTTTCCCCACACTTCCATCATGAACAAAGTCCTCATCATCGGTGCCGGCGGAGTCGGCAATGTCGTCGCCCACAAGTGCGCCATGCTGCCCGAGGTCTTCGGCGAAATCACCCTCGCCTCTCGCACACTCTCGAAGTGCGACGCGATCGCCGACTCAATCAAACAACGCACCGGCCGCACGATCCACACCGCGCAAGTCGATGCCGACAACTCTGCCGAAACCGCCGAGCTGATCCGCAAGACAGGCGCCAAGTTGCTGATCAATGTCGCGCTGCCCTACCAGGACCTCCACCTCATGGATGCCTGCCTCGCCGCCGGTTGCGATTACATGGACACGGCAAACTACGAGCCGAAGGATGTCGCGAAATTCGAATACTCATGGCAGTGGGCCTATCAAGAGCGCTTTGAAAAAGCCGGGCTCGCCGCGCTACTCGGCTCGGGCTTCGACCCCGGCGTCACGAATGTCTTCACCGCATGGGCTCTCAAGCACCACTTCGACGAGATCCACACGCTCGACATCATCGATGTGAACGGCGGCAACCACGGCAAGGCCTTCGCCACCAATTTCAACCCGGAAATCAACATCCGCGAAGTCACCGCCGAATGCCGTCATTTTGAAAATGGCAGCTTCGTCGAAACCCCACCGATGTCGCTCCACCAGTCGTTCACCTGCCCGGACGAAGTCGGCACCTACGAGATCTACCGCATGTACCACGAGGAACTCGAATCCCTCGTCAAACACATCCCCACCATCCGCCGCGCGCAGTTCTGGATGTCATTCTCACCGAACTACCTCAAGCACCTCGAGGTCCTTGGCAATGTCGGCATGACCCGCATCGACCCGGTCGTTTACAACGGCGTCGAAATCATCCCACTCCAGTTCCTCAAGGCCGTGCTGCCCGATCCCGGCGACCTCGGCAAAACCACCAAAGGCAAAACCTGCATCGGCAACATCATTACCGGACTCAAAGACGGCCACTACAAGGCGATCTATGTCTATAACATCTGCGACCACGAGGCCTGCTTCGCCGAAGTCGGATCCCAAGCGATTTCCTACACGACCGGCGTCCCCGCGATGATCGGCGCCAAACAGATGCTCGAAGGCCACTGGCGCAAGGTCGGCGTCTGGAACATGGAGCAACTCGACCCCGATGGCTTCATGGCCGACGGGTGCAGGAACTTGCACGACGCCCCAC
>JBEINR010000105.1:0-3356 GCA_040377995.1 Akkermansiaceae bacterium
CCAACCTTTCCGCCGCCGAGCTGGCGCGATATTCGCGTCACCTGCTGATCCCCGACATCGGGGTCGATGGGCAACTGCGTTTGAAAAATGCCTCCGTGCTATTGATCGGCACCGGTGCCTTGGGCTCGCCTGCGGCACTTTACCTTGCCGCCGCCGGTGTCGGCCGTCTCGGCTTGGTCGATGACGATGAGGTCGATGTTTCCAACCTCCACCGCCAGGTGCTGCACGGCGAATCATGGATCGGAAAACCCAAACTCGAGAGCGCGGCCGCGCGCCTGCGCGAAATCAATTCTCATGTGGAGCTCGAACTTCATCGCGTGAGGTTCGCTCCCGACAACGCGATGGCCATCGCTGCACGATACGATGTGCTCGTTGATGGCTCCGATAATTTCCCCACGCGCTTTCTCACCAATGATGTCGCGTGCCTTCTCAAGAAGCCCTTGGTGTATGGCGCGATCCATAGCTTTGAGGGTCAGGCAACAATTTTCGCGCCGCATCTGGGCGGGCCTTGCTATCGCTGCATGGTGCCGGAGATGCCCTCACCGGGAAGCGTGCCGTCGTGTGCGGAAGCCGGTGTGCTTGGCGTGTTGCCGGGCATCATTGGTTCGATCCAAGCGATGGAAACGCTCAAGCTGATCCTTGGCATCGGTGAGTTACCGCTTGGCAAACTCACGGTGTACGACGCGCTCAAGTCATCATTTCGCAGCCTGCGCATCAGTCGCGATCCGCAATGCCGTTTGTGCGGCGCGTCGCCAACGATCGATTCCGTCGCCAATGCCGAAACGCTGGCACCGATCGCCTGCGCGGCATCTCGTGATGAGGTGCCGACGATCACGACCGACCGCTTGCGCGAGATTTTGAACGGATCCTTCGACGGACTCCTCATCGATGTGCGTGAGCCCCACGAGCATGCGGTTTCGCGGATCGATGGCGCGCGCCTGATCCCGCTGCGTGAACTTCCCTCGCAGCTCGGCGAACTGCCGCGCGACCGTGAAATCATCGTCCATTGCAAATCCGGAGCCCGCTCGGCCCGGGCGGTGAAACTCTTGCTGGAGAGCGGTTTCCAGCGCGTGACGAATGTGCAAGGTGGGATCGACGCATGGCTTGCCGGCCGATGAGCGGCGGTTTGGTTCGTCACAAAAGTGTTGGCGGCTGCCCCTGCGGCAATGAAACTCGGGCCATCAGCGGGGTCCGCCCTTTGTGACCAAATTGTCACATGCGATGGTTTTCCGCTGTCCGCCCCAGCCGCCTAGTATCACTCGAAATGCACCGGATCTTAATCGTTGAAGACGAACAGGACATTGCCGACCTGATTGGCTTCAACTTGGAGCGGGCGGGCTATGAGGTGCTAAAAGCCTACGACGGCATCAAGGGCTGCGAGCTGGCCCTGCGCGAAAGGCCGGACCTGATCGTTTTGGATGTCATGTTGCCCGGCCGCGATGGCTATTCGGTGTTTCGGGAAATCCGCCGCGACCCGCGATGTGCGGAAATTCCGGTGATCATTCTTACCGCCCGTGCCCAGACCGAGGATCGCATCCATGGGCTTGAGGCCGGTGCCGACGATTACCTCACCAAGCCGTTCAGCCCGAAGGAGCTCTTGCTCCGCGTGCAGGCCATTCTTAAGCGCGCCGACCCCGCTCCCGGTGCGGTCGATTTCGAGCACGGGCCTTTCCGCTTTGATAAAAACTCACTGAAATTTTACCTTTCCAATGAACCGGTCGAGCTGACCTCCACCGAATTCAAGCTCATGCTTTTTTTGGCCGAGCGTGCTGGAAAACCGCAGGAGCGCAATGCCCTCTTGCGCACGGTATGGGGTTACAGCGATGCCGCCTACAGTCGCACGCTTGATACCCACATGAAAAGGTTGCGCCAGAAACTTGGCACTTATGGGGCTTGGGTTCACACGATTCGCGGCATAGGCTACAGCATCGCCCAGCCCGAAGAATGACCGCGTTCGCCATCATCGCCACACTCGCCGCCCTGATTTTGCTGGTGGCGCTTGTCTCATCCAAAGTTCGCCACGCACGCTTCGCCAAAAAAATGAAATCCCAAGTCCTCGAACTCACCCGGCTCTGCCAAGGTGAAACCGAGCAGGCGCGCGACGAGCGCAATCTGCTGCTCGATGCGCTTGGCGATGCCTTCATCCTCGTGAATTCCGAAGGCGTGATCCGATTTGCTAACTCCGCCGCCCACCAACTTTTTGGCAACCGCGAACTCAACGGCCGCCACATCCGCGAGGCATTTCCCGATCCGCGGCTCATCGATTCGATCCTACCTTGCATCAACACGGGCGAACCGGTGCGCTCGGAGCTTGTTCTCCCACAGCAAAGCTCGCCGCTCGGCGACTCGGAAAACCGTGGCATCAATGCCTGGCGCGTCGATGCCGCCCGCCTGCCCAACGCCCTGCGTGGCGGCTCGACCACCCGCGTGATCATCCGCGACCTCACCGCCGAGCATCAGACCGAACAGATCCGCAAGGACTTCGTCGCCAACGCATCGCACGAACTCCGCACGCCGCTCGCCATCATCAACGGCTACCTCGAAAACCTGATCGAGGACGACATGGTCAGCGACCGCGACATCGCGCGTCACTACCTCGGCATCATGCGCAAGCACGCCGATCGCATCTCGCGCATCGTCGAGGACATGCTCGTCATTTCACGCCTCGAATCCGGCGAGGCCTCAACGCTCAAGCTCGAGCCGTTCTTCGTCGGTTCTTGTGTGAATGACGTGCTCGAACGCCTCGAATCGGTGATCCGCAACCAAGGCGCCGATGTGCAAAACCTGTTACCGGCCAAAGGTCCGCTCATTCACGGCGACCGCTTCTACTGGACCCAAGTTTTCTTCAACCTCATCGAAAACGCGCTCAAGCAAAACCCTCATCCAGGCCTGCGCGTCGAAGTCGGCTGCGAGGAAACTGCCGACACCTACCGCGTGTGGGTGAGCGACAATGGCATCGGCATTCCGAGCGATGACCTGCCCCACATTTTCCGTCGCTTCTATCGTGTCGAGAAACACCACTCGCAACGAGAGATCAAGGGCACCGGCCTCGGGCTCTCGATCGTCAAACGCGCGATCGAAGCTCACGGCGCCACGATTCAGGTCACCTCGACCCCCGGTCAGGAAACGCGCTTCCTGATCGCCATGCCCAAAAAATCCTGAGCCTGCGGGCTTGATTGACGGGATAAACACAGCAATTTTGCGGGCTCTTTCTTTTTAACTCTTGGCACGAATTTTGCTTCATATTTGATTTGATACTGCACATCATGGCGGTGGCGAAAAGCCGTCGGCCATGTCGGAAGCCTCCCTCCACCAGTCGCTCTCGCAGAGCCAGACGCTCGCGCCGCAGATGCGCA
>JBEINR010000177.1:0-2210 GCA_040377995.1 Akkermansiaceae bacterium
GACATCGGCGGCGTGGGTCGGGCGCACGCCCTTCGGGTACTTGATGTCACCGAGATGCAGCGAGTCGCCGAGGGCAAGTCCGCTGATGTCGACCTCGATTATTTCGTGGAGATCGTCGGGAAGGCATGTGATTTCGATCTCGTGGATGTATTGCTCGATCACGCCACCGAGTTTCACGCCAGGGGACTCACCGTTGAGGTGGGCCGGGATGTGGGCTGTGATTTCGGTATTCTCGTCGATCGCGAGGAAGTCGGCATGCACGGCAGCGCCGGAAATCGGATCGTGTTGGATCGCCTGGAGGAATGCGAGGCGGGTGGGTTGACCTTCGATCTCGAGGTTGACGATGATGTTTTCCGAGCTGCTGTGGTTGATCACATCGGCGAATGCCTTGGCGTCGACCTTGAGGTTGGTGTTCTCGGTGCCGCGACCATAGATCACGGATGGCAGCCAGCCTTCGCGGCGCATTTGATTGAGGCGGCCCGAGCCGGTGCGGGCGCGGGATGCGGCTTTGAGGAGTGTCTTTTTGGCCATGACTGAGATGGAGCGTTGAGGTTGGCGCCGAGTGCCAAAGTGGTTGGCATCCCGAGGCGCGGGGCGGTTGGTTTAGCGGCCTGCGGGGCGCTTGTCAAAAAATTGTTCGATTGGAACGGGAAAAATCCGCCCGGGCGATCATTTCACAGCGAAAACAGCGTGGTGATCGACTGTCCACCGTGGATGCGGCGGACCGCTTCGCCGAGCAGCGGGGCGATGCTGACCACATGGACCTTGTCGCCGCTGGCTTGCGGGACCGAATCGGTGGTGATGACTTCCTCGATGCATGAGGCGGAGATCCGCTGGTGGGCCATTTCACCGAGCACCGCGTGGGAGACGCCGGCAAAGATTCTTTTGGCGCCGTGTTTGCGCAAGATGTCTGCCGCGGCGCAGAGGGTGCCGGCGGTCTCGGTCATGTCATCAACGAGCAGGACATCGCGGCCTTCGACTTCGCCGATGACATTCATCGCTTCGACGCGGGTGGCGCTGACGCGGTGTTTGGCGACGATAGCGAGTTCAGCGCCGAGTGCGTCGGCATAGGCGCGTGCCATTTTCACGCCGCCAACATCCGGTGAGACGACTGTGAGGTTTGAGGTATCCGGGTGGCGTTCGCGCAGGTAGCCGATGAGCGCGGGCTTGGCGTAGAGATGATCGACAGGGATGTCGAAGAAGCCTTGGATCTGCGGCGCGTGGAGGTCCATCGTCAGCACGCGGTTGACGCCGGCGGAGGTGAGCAGGTTGGCGATGAGCTTGGCGGTAATTGGCACGCGCGGCTGGTCCTTGCGGTCCTGGCGGGCGTATCCGAAGAATGGCATCACGGCGGTGATGCGCTCGGCGCTGGCGCGACGTGCGGCATCGACCATGATGAGCAGCTCCATGATGTTGTGGTTGGTCGGCGGGCAGCTGGGCTGGATGATGAACACATCGGCACCGCGGACATTCTCGTTGATTTTCACCGAAGTTTCGCCATCGGGAAACGCAGTGACTTCGACATCGGCGAGCGGGTGGCCAAGGCTTTCTGCGATGCGTTCGGCGAGGGCCCTGTGGGCGGTACCACTGATCAGTTTCATGGGGGAAAAAATCGGGAGCTTTGTTGAGCTGGAGTGCGTGCGGATTGTTGACACTGTTGGCGGGCTCGGCAACACTTTGCTCATAAAACCTTCGTAACCTTTGACAACCAGCAGCAAACACACGACTGGAGCCACGGTACCCGGTCCGTCATTAACCGCCCGGGCGGTGGCGCTATTTTGCAAGTATGGTCCGCTGGTGGCGATGGCTTTGGTGTTGGGGTGGTTCTACGCCGGTGAGGCGCGTTACGGTGCCGGGCGATTTCAAACGGCGCTGAGCTGGCTGTGGTCGGCATGGAACTCGGAAAACGATTTCGAGCATGGCCCGATGTTTCCGCTGATCATTGCCGGCTTGATCTTTTACCGCTACGCCCGGCTCAAGGAGGTGGCGGGGAATGGCAATTATCTCGGCATGTTTGTTGTTTTGATCGGTGCGGTTTTGTATGCGGCCGCGTACCGGACTTTGCAGCCGCGTGTGGCGGTGGGTGCCTTGCCGATTTTGTTGTGGGGGTCGGTGCTTTACCTGTGGGGTTGGGCGGTGGCGCGGATGTTGTTCCTGCCCTTGTTTTTCTTTTGGTTGGCGATTCCGTTGCCAAGTTTCCAACAGGCGAC
>JBEINR010000059.1:0-5169 GCA_040377995.1 Akkermansiaceae bacterium
CATGTTCGTCGAAGGGGGCTACACGGTCACGCCGACCGAAAAGGATGCGGACGCGGTGCTCATCAACACTTGCTCGGTGCGCGATCAGGCGGAGCAAAAAGCACTCGGGAAAATGGGCTCGATGATGCATGCCGGCCGCGACCGGCGGCATGTGGTCTATGGCTTCATGGGCTGCATGGCGCAGTCGCGCGGCGAGGAACTTTTCAAAGCCGTACCCAGTCTCGATGTGGTCGCTGGCACGCAAAAATACCACAAGGTCTTCGACTATGTGGATAGCATCCTCAAGCGCCGCCTCGAGGCCCGCATGGATGACCCATCACTCTCGCTGCGCGGAGAAACGGTCTGTGATATCGAAGCCGAGGAAGGCTCGCAAAACACCATCCGCGATCACATCCCCAAGGCCCGCGAAGCCTCGGCTTTTGTTTCCATCATGCAGGGCTGCAACATGCGCTGCTCGTTCTGCATCGTGCCCGACACGCGTGGACGAGAACGCGGCAGGCCGATTGCCGAAATCGTCGGTGAAGTCCGCCACCTCGCCGCACAAGGGGTCAAGGAAGTGACCCTGCTCGGCCAAATCGTCAACCTCTACGGCCGCACCGAATTCCCGATCATCGGCGGCAAGTCACCCTTCGTGCAGTTACTCGAGGCAGTGCACGAAGTCGATGGCATCGAGCGCATTCGTTTCACTTCGCCTCACCCGATCGGCTATCGCGACGACCTCGTCGCCGCCTTCACCTACCTGCCCAAGCTCTGCTCGCACATCCACTTCCCGATGCAAAGCGGCTCGGACCGCATCCTCAAGGAAATGCGCCGACCCTACAAAAACGCGAAGTTTGTCGAGATCTGCGAGAAAATGAAGGCCGCCAGACCCGGCATCGCCATCACCACCGACATCATCGTCGGCTTCCCCGGCGAGACCGAGGAGGATTTTCAATCTACGATGGACACCGTAGAACGCCTGCAGTTCGACAACGCCTTCGTCTTCCGCTACTCCAAGCGCCGCAACACCCCCGCCGCCGAAATGGACGGCCAACTCTCCGAAGAGGAAAAGGAATCACGCAACCAACGACTCCTCGATGTGGTCAACCGCATCGCCATCGAAAAAAACGCAGCACTTGTCGGCACTCGCCAGCAAATCCTCTGCGAGGGCCCCTCAAAAAACAATCCGGACCGCCTCTCCGGCCGCACCTCGCACAACAAAATCGTCATCTTCGATGGCGACCCCAACCGCCACACCGGCCAAATCCTCGACATCCACATCGACGAATCCACCGGCTTCACCCTCTACGGCCACCTGCCGATCACGATGTGAGGTTGGTAGCAATTTTCTAGGCCCACACCTTCCCCAGGTCGCCCTTCTCGAGCACTTTCCACTCGCCTTGGGCCAGCGCGCCAAGTTCGAAGCTTCCGATCGCCGCACGGATCAATCGCAGCGTCGGATACCCCACGGCCGCAGTCATGCGCCGCACCTGACGATTCTTACCCTCCGTCAGCCGCAGCTCCATCCATGAGGTCGGAATCAATTTCCGAAATCGCACGGGCGGATTCCGCTCCGCCACCTGCGGCTCGGGCTCCAGCAACTTCGCGCCACACGGCAGCGTGCGGTAATTTTGAATCTCGATCCCACCACGCCTCAATCGCTGCAAGGCCCCCTCATCTGCCACACCCTCCACCTGCGCCCAATAGGTCCGCCCATGCGCCGCCAGCGGATCCAGCAGCCGATGATTGAACCCCGCCTCATCCGAAAGCAAAAGCAAACCCTCCGAATCCATGTCCAAGCGCCCCACCGGATACACTCCCGCCGGAAAAGCAAAATCCGCCAAGGTCCGCTGACCCGGCTGATCCGGCGTAAACTGGCACAACACGCCGTATGGTTTGTGAAACGCGATCACCATGAGGTTGGAAAAAACCGGATCAGCCCGATGATGCAAGAGTTATGTGCGTCATCACTCACCTGGCAGGAACCTTTGTCCCTAAAGGTCCGCCGCGATTGCTCAAGCAACTTCACCCGGTAGGGCGATGCGGCCCCGCAGCGCCGACTCATCGCCCCAGGCGGGCAAGATGCCCGCGCTCCCGTGAAGAGGCATCTTCATAGACGATTCATTCAGCGGACCTTTGGGGACAAAGGTCCCTGCCGTGAAGAATCCCTCTTCCTCACCCTCTTCCCCAATAACAAATAACGAATAACCAGTCACTCTTCTTCACCCCATAAGCCCGATCGCTTCCTCCAGCGATGCGACGACGAGTTCTGCGCCGTGGCTTTGGAGTTGGCTGATGCTGAAGCTGCCGGTGGCCACCGCGAGGCAGCGGGCGCCGATGGCTTTGGCGCAGGCGATGTCTTTGGGAGTATCGCCGATGATCCATGTTTCCTCGGCGCTGAATGATTTGCCCGCATGCACTTCGGCGCGTTGCAGTGCGATTGGGCCGAGCCGGTTGCGGTCGGCGTGATCACAACCATAAGCGCCGAAGGCGAAATAATCGGCCAATCCGAAATGCCTGACCTTGATGCCCGCACCTTGCGCCGTGTTGCCGGTCAGCAAGCCGAGTGTGGCGTGTTCACTTGCGGCTAGATGATCCAGTAATGGAAAAACACCATCGATCACATGCCCTAAAAATTCACCACGCGCGAGATTTTCTGCAAGGCGCTCATGGTAAACGGCAAGGTAGTTTTTAAATCCCTCATCGGTGAACTCCACGCCGTAATGACGGTGAATGCCATCGACGATGCCAAGGTCGGTCGCGCCAGCGAGGTCGAGCTCGGGACCATCGTCACCAAAGACCTCGCGCGTCGCTTGTTTCAATGCCGCCATGCCGGCGCCGCCGGTATTGACGAGCGTGCCATCGATGTCGAACAGGTAAAGCATCGGCGACACGCGCGGGAAACAGCCTCAGGACTCAGCCTTGCCCGACTCCTCGAGTTTTGTTTCAACGGCGCTTTCACCATCGGGTACTTCATCCGGCACTTCGTCGTCGAAGTCCTCGTCCGCTGCATCATCCTCGTCGTGATCATCTTCTTCCATCAACTCGCCGTGGAAGAGATGGAACTTGCGCTTGCGCTGGTGCGCGGGCAGCGGTGAAAGGATCATGGCAACGGCCCGACCATTGAGGCGCGGCGGTTGATCCACCTGCGCCATGGTCTTGAGATCTTCGATGATGCGGTTGAGCACAACAAAGCCGAGTTCCTTGTGCGCGTTTTCGCGACCTTTGAACTGCAGCACGAAGCGGCACTTGTGATTCGTGTCGAGGAATCCCTCCGCGCGACCGAGCTTGATGTTGTAATCGTGCTGACCCGTGCCGACGCGGAATTTCACTTCCTTCATGCGCGTCGCGCTCTTCGACTTTTGCTTTTTGAGCTTGGCCTGCTCGTACTTGAACTTGCCGTAGTCGATGATCTTGCACACCGGCGGATCCACCTGCCCGGCGATCTCGACGAGGTCGAGCCCAAGCGACTGGGCCTTGGCAAGCGCCTCGCGGGAGCCCATGACTCCAAGCTGTTGTCCGTCCGCCATGACGACGCGGACTTTTGGGGCGCGGATTCGGTCGTTGATCCGCGTCATATCGCGGAAACGACCCCGGTTTTGGTCTCTTTGTGGCTTAGCGATGGCTTTGTCCTCCGATGGGTGGATGCGACGTCCGAACCTGTGCGCGGACAGGGCCGCGGCAAATCCGGACGAAGAGTGTCGTGAAACGATGAGCCGGCTGCGAAATCATGAATTGCGGACAGCGGAAAGAATGCGGTCTGCGGGACCGGGCGTGGGCGACATAGGGTATCGTTTCAAGGAAATCATGAGGCAGCCGATGGGCTCGCGACATCACCATGTAGCGGTGATGGCCATTTGATAGGTGATCCGGGCGCTGCGGGCAAGACTCTTTTTCGGCCGCATTTCGACGGCTGTGAGCAATGTTCGGGATTGCATCAAAGGGAGGCATGAAAAATGATCCGCATTTCCAAAACACCGAAACATGCCATCCCACACCTTCATTGCCGTCGACCTCGGAGCGGGCAGCGGCCGCGTAATCGCAGCCACCACCGACCTTCAAAAAATCGAACTGGAGGAAATCCACCGCTTCGACAATCCCGGCACCGAACTGCCGGGCGGATCGTTTTGGAACATCGTTGGCCTTTATCGCGACATCCTAGAAGGCCTGCGCCGCGCGGTCGAGATTCACGGCGATCGCATCGTTTCGATCGGCATCGATACCTGGGGCTGCGACCATGGTCTCATCGGCCAAAACGGCACGCTGCTCGGCATGCCCCACCAGTACCGCGATTCACGCTACGAGGGCATGGCCGAGGTGATGCACGGGCTGATGCCTGAAGCGGAAATTTACCGCCATACCGGCATCAAAACAAATTTCTACAACACCTCGCTGCATCTGCTTGCCGAGGCACATAAAAAAAATCCGGCGCTCGATGCCGCCGAGACGCTGCTCTTCATTCCCGACCTACTCGCGTATTGGCTCACCGGCCGCAGGGCAGTCGAGCGCAGCGTTGCATCGACATCGCAACTTGTCGATCCCGCGACCGGCGACTGGGCATGGCCAGTGATCGATGCCCTCGGCCTGCCGCGCAAAATGTTTGGTGAAATCGTCGCACCCGGCACCGTGCTCGGGCCGATCCGCGATGCAGTCGCCAACTTCATCGGCAAGGCCGGCATCACGGTCGTCGCCTCGGCCAGCCACGACACTGCTTCTGCCGTCGCCGGCATACCGATGAGCGAAGGACAGAAACTTTGGCTCTCATCCGGCACGTGGTCGATCATGGGAGTGGAAAGGAACACCCCGGTCACCACAGCCAAGTCAGTCGCCCGCGGTTTCTGCAACGAACTTGGCGTGAACCAAAGCGTGCGTTTCCTCAAAAACATCGCAGGGCTCTGGCTCATCCAAGAATGCAAACGCCAGTGGGACCTCGATGGCGAATCGATCGACTATGCCACCATGACCCGCATGGCCGAAGCGGCAGAACCTTTCTCGGCATTCATCAACCCCGATGACGAAGTCTTCGCGAGTCCCGGCAACATGCCGGAAAAAATCCGCAACTGGTGCGAAAAATCCGGACAAAAAATTCAGACGCCCACTTGACTTGACTTGACTTGACTTGACTAGACCTTTCAAAGTTTTCATAACACCCGGAGGCACCGCACCCGCCCTCGCTCGGTTTGTTCCACG
>JBEINR010000228.1:0-1511 GCA_040377995.1 Akkermansiaceae bacterium
CACCCTGCTGCGCGATCACGACCACTTCATCGAACTCGATGATCGCGTCGCGCTCGCCAACAAGCGCGGCGATGCGGTGCTCATCAGCATCCATTTTAACAGCGGCCCCTCCCATGTGCGCGGACCCGAAACCTATTTCTGGCGAGTCGACAGCCACGGCCTCGCCACCCGCTTGCAACGCGCCATGAGCGCCGCCAGCCCCGCCGAGGAAAACAACCGGGGCCTGGTCCGCCGCCGCCTGCGCCTCACCCGCAACCCGGAAATCCCCTGCGTCCTCATCGAATGCGGCTACCTCAGTAATCCAAGTGAAAGCCGCCTCGCCGCCGATCCTGCCTACCGCCAAAAGCTCGCAGCCCACATCGCCAAGGCAATCCGCACCCAGTCATCCATCGGCGATTCAGGCACCGGCCCGCTGCCACGCCCGATCAACAGCCCGCCCAGCCGACCCACCGACGCGAAGGAGTAATTCCCCCAAAAATTCCCACCCCGACACACCATCGCCGCATTAGCTGAATATTTGAGGAAAATTCGCGTGATTTCCCGATTGACAGCCACCAACCAGATCCCTAGTTTGCGCCCCCCGCGCGACCTCAACCATGGTCGCAACCACCTCCTTACATGCACATGAAGACATTTTCCGCCAAGCCCCAAGAAGTCGAGCGCAAGTGGTATGTGATCGACGCCAAGGGCAAAGTCCTCGGCCAGGTCGCTGTCGAAGCCGCCCGCCTCCTCCGCGGCAAGCACAAGCCAACCTTCACCACCCACATCGACACCGGTGACTTCGTGGTCGTGATCAACGCAGATCAAGTCGTACTCACCGGCGCCAAGGAAAACGCCAAGATCTATACCCGCTTCTCGGGATATGTCGGCGGACAAAAAGTCGAAACCCCCCGCATGGTCCGCGAACGCCGCCCGATCCTCCTCGTCGAGCGCGCCGTCTATGGCATGCTTCCCAAGACCCGCCTCGGCAAAGCCCAATACTCCAAGCTCAAGGTCTACGCCGGTGCCGAACACCCGCACGAAGCACAACAACCCGTCGCATACGCCGTCCGCTAAGCGCATCCTAATTTTCTCCCACCATGTCCACCACCTCACCAAGCGCCACCGGCCGCCGCAAAACCGCAGTCTCGAGAGTCTGGCTCACCGAAGGCACCGGCCAAATCATCATCAACTCGCGCCCCTTCGAAGACTACCTCCCCACGATCGAACTTCAAAACGCGATCCTCGCCCCCTTCCAAGCGACCTCGCTGACCAACAAGTACGATGTCAATGTGGTCGTCAAAGGCGGTGGCATCCACGCCCAAGCCGTTTCGATCCGCCACGCGATCTCTCGCAGCCTCACCCAGGTCGATCCCGAGAATCGCAAGGTCATCAAGCCGCTCGGCTTCCTCACCCGCGACCCGCGCATGAAGGAACGCAAAAAGTCCGGTCAACCCGGTGCACGCAAGCGCTTCCAATTCTCCAAGCGCTGATCCCCGCGATCACATCTCTCAACAAAAAAACCGCAACCC
>JBEINR010000070.1:0-4768 GCA_040377995.1 Akkermansiaceae bacterium
GGTCGGTCTCTCCGGCGGCGTCGATAGCGCGGTCGCCGCCGCATTGCTGATCGAGCAAGGCCACGAGGTCACTGCGGGCTACATGAAAAATTGGATCAACGCCGAGGGCATCCCCGGCGATTGTCCGTGGGAAAAAGACATCGAGGACGCGCACGCGATCGCCAAAACCCTTGGCATCGAACTGCGCGTCATCGACCTCATCGACGCCTACCGCGAACGCATCGTCGACTACCTCGTCGAAGGCTACCGCTCGGGCATCACGCCCAACCCGGATGTGTGGTGCAACCGCGAAATGAAGTTCGGCGTGTTTCTCGATTACGCGCTCACCCAAGGATTCGAAAAGGTCGCCACCGGCCACTATGCTCGTAGTAGATCGCTGGCCGATGGCTCCGCGGCCATCCTTCGCGGCGCCGATCCGAACAAGGACCAAAGTTATTTCCTCGCATTGATGACGCAGTGGCAGGCGGCTCACGCGATGTTCCCCACCGGCGAGATGCTCAAGCCCGAGGTCCGCGATGTGGCGCGGCGCTTCCACCTGCCGGTCTCGGAAAAAAAAGACAGCCAGGGGATCTGCTTTCTCGGCCAGGTGAAGATGAGCGATTTCCTGCGCCACTATGTGCCCGATTCGCCCGGTGAAATTGTCGACACCAGCGGCAAGGCGCTTGGCACCCATCACGGCCTCCACCTCTACACGCTCGGCCAAAGGAAAGGCCACGGCGTCGCCTCACCGCGCGAAGGCATGGCCTATGTGGTCGTAGGCAAAAACCGCGAACGCAACCAACTCATCGTCGGCTGGGACAAGTCCGAGACTCCCGGCCTCTACGCCCGCAGCTGCACGGTCGGCACAATCTCATCGATCAACGAGCCGATCCCATCGCTCAAACTCGTCGCCGCCCAACCCCGCTACCGCTCGAAGGCCGAGCCGGCACGCGTCGAGCCACTCGGCGAAAACCGCGTGAAGCTCCACTTCGAACGCGCCCAACGCGCGATCGCCCCCGGCCAGATCTGCGCCTTCTACGATGGCGGACGCCTGCTCGGCGGTGGCATCTTCGAGAGCGCCGAATAACCCGCGCAATCACGGCAGCCACCGCGTTTTGTCCTTGCACGGATCTCACCCGCGGGAAGAATCCGCCCCCCGCGCCGCGGTTCCACCCCATGAGCGAAACAGCAAACATTCCTGTCGATGCGAGCATCGCCGAAATCGGCGAAATCCTCAAAGCCCATCAATCATTCATCATCCTCAGCCACATCCGGCCGGATGGCGACGCGATCGGATCCCAACTCGCACTCGGCTTCGCGCTGATGGCCCTCGGCAAGTCCGTGAGACTCATCAATGAAGACGGATTGCCGGAAAACCTCGCCTTCATGAAAGGCAGCGATCGCATCGAAACTCCACCCGCCGAGCCGCTCGATGTCGAAGTCGCCATCGCACTCGACACCGCCACCAAACCGCGCCTCGGCGACAATGCCCTGCACGCGGCATCAAAAGCGAAAGTCTGGCTCAACATCGATCACCACATTTCCAATCCGAAATACGGCGACCACAACCTCATCGATGCCACCAGCCCGGCCACCGGCCAAATCCTTTACGACCTCATCACCGAACTCGGCCTGCCGATGACACCGGAATCGCGCGACGCAATCTATGTCGCGGTCTCGACCGACACCGGCTCGTTCCAATACCCGTCGACCACCGCGAAAACTTACGACATGGCCGCCGATCTCATCCGCAAGGGGCTCAATGTCGGTGAGATCAATTCGAAAACTTACGACGACTCGCCCTACCGCCGCCTCGAGCTGATGCGCGCGCTGCTCAACACGCTCGAACGCTCGGACGATGGCATCGTCGCCAACTGGGAACTGCACGACCAAACGCGCATCGATCTCGACCTTCGCCCCGAAGACAGCGAAGGCCTCATCGATGTGATCCGCGCGATCCGCGGCGTGCAAATCGCGGTGTTCTTCGAAGAACTGCCCGATGGAAAAATCCGCGTCTCGATGCGCTCAAAGGACAAGCGCATCGATGTCTGCCAGATCGGAATGCTCTTTGGCGGCGGCGGTCACGCACTCGCCGCCGGGATCCGCATGCCAGGCCCGCTCAAGGACGCCAAGGCCCTCGTGCTCGAGGCCATCACCAAACGCGTCAACGAAGTGAAATCAGCCGGACTCTGATTTCATCAATCCCCGCCACACCCGACGAGATCATCGATCCCCGCAAGGCCCAGCATTCATTCTGTTAGAAACTCCCCTTTCATGAAATCCAATCCCCTCGAACAAGACGGCCCCAGCGGCGTACTCCTCATCGACAAGGCGCCCGACATGACCTCGCACGATGTCGTGGCCATCGCACGCAAGGCTCTCAATACGAAAAAAATCGGCCACTGCGGCACCCTCGACCCGATGGCCACCGGCCTGCTCATGCTCGTCATCGGCCGCGCCACCAAGATCCAGGACTTGCTGATGAGCGAGGACAAGGAATACGAAGGCACCATGACGCTTGGCAGCGTCACCAGCACCCAAGACCGCCAGGGCGAAGTGCTCGAAACCCACGAAGTGCCCGCATTTTCCGAAGCGCAAATTCACGCCGCCTTCGACTCGTTCACAGGCGAGTTCGAACAAATGCCGCCCATGGTCTCGGCCATCAAAAAAGACGGCGTGCCACTCTACAAACTCGCGCGCAAAGGCGAAGTCGTCGAACGCCAGCCACGCCCGGTGCGCGTCACCGGATACAAGGTCAGCCGCATCGCCCTGCCCGATGTCGACTTCACCGTCAACTGCTCCAAGGGTTTCTATGTCCGCACCTACGCTCACGACATCGGCGAAAAACTCGGCTGCGGCGCCCACCTCAGCGCGCTGCGCCGCACCCGCTCCGGCAAGTTCACCCTCGACCGCGCCGTCACCGTCGCCGACCTCAAAACCGCCCCCCGCGAAGACCTCCTCAAAGCGATGATCTCACTTGCTGAGATCTCCCTCATGCGCGGAGTTTGAGAGAGGTCAGTAGTCATTGGTCAACGGTCATTTGTCATTGGGAAAGAGGCAGAAGATGCCGCTTCTTCAACCACCCGGTAGGGCGACGTGGCCTCGCGGCGCCGACTCTTTGAAGAAAGGTTCACCGCAATGCCGCCAAGGAACGCAGAGGGAAAGAGTTATTCGATCTTGGAGGTTGGCGAATGGGTGAAGAGAAAAAGCGGCCGCATCATGTGGTTGGAGCATCTTGCTCCAGGCCGTCCATGGAGCGTCCCGCTCCATGTTCTGAACAGACAAAGAATCCGTCACTTATCCGTATTCTATTTCTGCTTTCTACTTTCTGCTTTTTCCACCACCCCATTCGCGGTTCCTTCATCTTTCTGAAAGTCTCGGCGCCGCGAGGCCGCGACGCCCTACCGCGGTTGGAGAGGTGTCCCGCAAGATGCGTGACACTGCCGGCGGGACGCCGGCGCTCCCCCTTTGAAGAGGTCGCGGGCGGGCGGAGCGGGGGGGGATTTCAAAAAAAACCCTCGGCGGGCTCAATTTTCTTGCATTCCGCCCCACGGGCCCCTTTCATCCGCCCCCCAACCAAACAAGGACGACCTGGCCACGGCTGGATCCATCCCCTACGACCATGAGCACCAAAGAAATCAACACCAAGGATTATCAACTCCACGAAGGCGACACCGGCAGCGCACCTTATCAGGTCGCACTGCTCACCAAGCGCATTCATCATCTCACCGAGCACCTCATTGCGAACAAGAAGGACTTCTCGTCCCGCCGCGGTCTTCTGACCATGGTTTCGCGCCGCCGCAAGTTGCTCGACTTCATCAGAAACGGCTCCGAGGAAAAATACCAGCAGGTCATCCAAGGCCTCGGACTTCGCCACTAACACTCTCCGCACGGCAGCCATGGGAATCCACCCGTGGCTGTCGCGCAATACGGCCCTCGCATCATGAAGCCAGGTGGCTTCCCGCAGGCCGCGTGACCCCACCCCGTTCCGCTCGCGGAATTTCTTCGCGCCCGGATGCGGCGGTCACAACCCACCAATGCCCGCGCGGCAATCCCGCCGCACGGGTCGCAGGACAGAAAAGAAGAACAACAGAAGAAAGAAGAAAGAAATGAACATCCATACACTCACGGCCGATGTCGGAACCAATCCGATGACGATCGAAACCGGCAAACTTGCCAAACTCGCCGACGGTGCCGTCACCGTCCGCTGCGGCGACACCATCATCCTTGTCACCGCTGTTTCCGCCACCAAGGTGAAGCCCGGCCAGACCTGGTTCCCGCTCTCGGTGGAATACAAGGAAAAGGCTTCCGCCGCCGGCGTTTTCCCCGGTGGTTACTTCAAGCGCGAAGGACGCCCGACCGAAAAGGAAATCCTCACCTGCCGCATGACGGACCGCCCACTGCGTCCGCTGTTCCCGAAGGGTTATTTCTACGACACGCAGATCATCGCCATCCTGCTCAGCGCCGATGGTGAGAACGACGCCGACATCCTCTCGATGAACGGTGCCTCCGCCGCGCTCTGCCTTTCCGACATCCCCTTCGCCGGCCCGATCGGCGCAGTGCGCGTCGGCCGCGTCGACGGACAATTCGTGATCAACCCGACCCACGAGCAACGCGAAAACAGCGACCTTGATCTGGTCTACGTCGGCAACAAGACCGATGTCATCATGATCGAAGGCCAGGCCGACGAACTTCCCGAAGCTGAGTTCGTGCAGGCACTGCACCATGCGCAACAGGCGGTGCAAAAACTCGTCGAGGTGCAAGAACAACTCGTGAAGCTTGCCGGCAA
>JBEINR010000207.1:0-1841 GCA_040377995.1 Akkermansiaceae bacterium
ATCTTGCGACCGAGCGAGTCGGTCACCGTGCCTTCTTCGAGAATCTGCAGGAGCAGGTTCATCACATCCGGATGCGCTTTTTCGACTTCGTCGAACAGCACCACCGAATACGGGCGACGGCGCACGGCTTCGGAAAGCTGACCTCCCTCTTCGTATCCGACATAACCCGGAGGCGAACCGATCAGACGGCTCGCGGTGAATTTCTCCCTGTACTCGGACATGTCGATTTGGATCAGCGAATCCGGGTCGCCAAACATGAACTCGGCGAGATTGCGCGCGAGGTATGTTTTGCCAACACCGGTGGGTCCGAGGAAAAGGAACGATCCGATCGGACGACGCGGATCCTTGAGGTCCGCACGCGAGCGGCGCAAGGCCTTGGAAATCGCGACTACCGCTTCGTTCTGACCGATGACGCGCCCCTTGAGCTCGTCCTCCATCTTGAGAAGTTTTTCGGTTTCCTTCTCTTCCATGCGGCGCAGTGGTACGCCGGTCCATTTGGAAACGACGGCCATGATGTCATCGTCGGTCACCGTCACGATCGTCTCTTCGGAGGTCGCGCGCCATGACTTGAGCGTGTCTTCAAGTTTCTTCTTCGCAGTCTTCTCATCATCACGCAACGAAGCTGCCGTTTCAAAATTCTGCTCGGCAATCGCCGCGAGCTTGTCGCGGTTGATTTGCTCAATCTTTTCTTCGAGTTGTTTGATTTCCGGCGGACGCGTCATCGTGCCGATGCGGGCACGGGCACCGGCCTCGTCGAGCACATCGATCGCCTTGTCGGGCAGGAATCGCGCGGTGAGGTAGCGCGAGGTGAGCTTCACCGCCGCCTCGATCGCTTCGGGTGTGAACTTGGCCTTGTGGTGCGATTCGTATTTTTCCTGCAAACCCTCAAGGATGCGGATCGCATCGGAGACCGATGGTTCGTCGACCTTCACCTGTTGGAAACGGCGCTCGAGCGCGGAATCCTTTTCGATGTGCTTGCGGTACTCGTTAAGCGTGGTGGCACCGACGCATTGCAGCTCGGCGCGGCTGAGTGCCGGCTTGATGATGTTGGATGCGTCCATCGCCCCTTCGGCCGATCCCGCGCCGACAATCGTGTGAAGCTCGTCGATGAAAAGAATGATGTTCTTCACCTTGCGGATCTCGTCCATCACCGCCTTGATCCGCTCCTCAAACTGGCCGCGGTATTTCGTGCCGGCAACCATCAGCGCGAGGTCGAGCGTCACGACTTTTTTGTCGCGCAAAATTTCCGGCACATTGCCCGAAGCGATTTCCTGGGCAAGGCCCTCAACGATTGCCGTCTTGCCAACGCCCGCTTCACCGATCAGCACCGGATTGTTCTTGGTGCGGCGGCAAAGAATTTGGATCACACGCTCGATTTCGCCCTGACGCCCGATCACTGGATCGAGTCCACCTTCTTTGGCGACCTTGGTGAGGTCACGACCAAAGGCCTTGAGCGCAGGGGTCTTAGTCTTACCCTCGCTTTCGGGGCCGGCAGCTTGGACTTGGCCTTCATCCTCGAAGGGACCTTCGGCACCCTCGATGTCGTCGTCGTCATCGTCATCGTGATCCTCCGGCGAGAAATTCGGATCAATCTCGGCGAGGATTTCGTTGCGGGTGCGTTGGATATCGACATCGAGCCTGCGCAGCACGCGGGCCGCGACACCCTCACCTTCACGCAGCAAACCAAGCAGAAGATGCTCGGTGCCGACATACGAATGGTTGAGCGCCTTGGCTTCCTTGTTGGCGAGCGCGAGGACCTTCTTGACGCGTGGGGTGTAAGGGATGTTGCCGGCGGCTTTCTGCGGCGGACCCGAGCCCACCTCTTTTTCCACCTCCATGCG
>JBEINR010000122.1:0-3066 GCA_040377995.1 Akkermansiaceae bacterium
AATGTCCCACGCGGCGTGCCCGAGATCCGGTGCAGGCTCACATCGACCCGCTCGACACAGTAATGCACCGAGCGCGGAAACTGAGGGGAAAACAGCAGGAAATCGACCACGGCCTTGGCGCTGATCTGCCTTTGCACCGCGCGAAATGCCCCCAAGGCGCTGCACGATCGCAGGATCGCCGACCAATGCAAATGATCGGAAGAGGCATCGGCAACCTCGTCTTCATCGCTCGGCAAGTAACTTGCCACATCGAGGAAACGCGTCGTCTTGTCGGCGCGTTCAAGGTACCTGCCGAGGTCCATGAAATCCCACTCTTCGTCGCGCGCGGTGGTCGATGCCGCAATGCCTAGAAAGGTCACCGCGCTGCGGCGGATTCTCTCGTAGTAGCGCGGCGGATCCGATGCCACCAAGCGGCCTGCTTCATCCGAGCGACTGAAAAGATAAAGCGCATTGAGCTCTTCCCACAACTCGTCGGAAAGTTGATCGCGAACTGTGCGTGCATTTTCCCGCGCCAAGGCGATGCATGAGGTGATGCTGTTCGGATTTCGCGGATCATCGGTGAGATAGCGGATCACCTCGCTGCTTCCTGCCTGATCGTAAATCGAATGAAAGGCCTCTTCATCGCCGGTGCTCAAAATGATCGGCTGCCAAAACCCACGCAGACGCTCGCTGTCGAGGCTCTCGGAATCGAGCAGCAACTGCTGGTTCACATCGATCAGTCGCGCGAGGTTGTCGGCCCGCTCGACATAGCGGACCATCCAGTAAAGCGTGTTGGCGACTCTCGATAACATGGCTGTTTTTTCAGTGGCGCAGCACCCAGGTGTCCTTGCTGCCGCCGCCTTGGGATGAATTGACAATGAGCGAGTCCTTGGTGAGCGCGACACGCGTCAGCCCGCCCGGCACGATCTTCACATCCTTGCCGTAAATGATGTACGGTCGCAAATCGATGTGGCGCCCTTCGATCGCGCCATCGCACCATGTCGGCGAGCGCGAGAGCGACACCACCGGCTGCGCGATGTAGTTGCGCGGATCGGCGATAATCCTTTCGCGAAACTCCTCAATCTGCTGCTTGCTCGCCGTGGGTCCCATGAGCATGCCATAGCCGCCGGATTCGTTGGCCGCCTTGACCACCAGTTCGGGCAAGTGACCGAGGATGAATTTCAAATCATTCTCCTCCGAAGCCAGATAGGTCGGCACATTCGGCAAGATCGGTTTTTGGCCGAGGTAATACTCGATGATGCGCGGCACAAAATAATAGATCACCTTGTCATCGGCGACACCGGTGCCGACGGCATTTGCCAGCGCGACATTTCCCGCACGATAGGCATTCATCAATCCCGGCACCCCGAGCACCGAATCTTTTCGAAACACCACCGGATCGATGAAGTCGTCATCAATGCGCCGGTAAATCACATCCACCCGCCGCAAGCCGCGCGTGGTGCGCATGTAAACAAATTGGTCCATCACCACGAGGTCGCCCCCTTCGACGATGTCGATGCCCATTTCCCTTGCGAGATAACAATGCTCGAAATAAGCACTATTGTGGCAGCCGGGCGTGAGCAGCACGCACACCGGGTTGTCGTCGCGGCGCGGTGAAATGTGATGCAACATGTCGAGCAGGTCGCTCGGGTAGGAATCCACCGGCCTCACGCCCATCGCATCGAAAATCCCCGGAAACGCGCGCTTCAAAGCATTGCGGTTTTCCAAAAGATACGAAGCCCCCGACGGACAGCGGCCATTGTCCTCGAGCACATAATACTGACCATCGGCACCGCGGATCAGATCGCTGCCGCAAATGTGAATGTAGATGTCCGCCGGCACATCGACGCCGCGAAACTCCGGGCGATAGTGCTTGGCCTGCTCGATGTAGAAGCGCGGGATGACGCCATCCTTGAGGATGCGCTGGTCGTGATAGATGTCGTGCAGAAACAGGTTGAGCGCCACGATCCGCTGGGTGAGGCCTGCCTCAAGGTGCTCCCACTCGCCCGCAGGCATGACCCGCGGGATCGGATCGAAAGGGAAAATTCGCTCGGTGCCGCGGTCGTCGTGGTAAACATTGAAGGTGATCCCCTGACGCAGGAAATAGAGCTCAGAGCTGGCCTTGCGCGCGAGGAAATCCCGCGGGTCGATGTCGCGGAAGCGGTCCTGCAGCGGGCCGCAATGAGGCCGCACGCCACCATCGGCGGCGAACATTTCATCGTAAAAAATTCCGGGATCGTAGCCCTCGAACAAATTCATGGGTTGCCTTTGGCTACGGAATTAGCACGAGGCGGGCCAAGTTTGCCGAATTGCAAAAAAGATCCTGCCGCCCCCGCCCCTATTCCGCTTGCCCGTCGTCCGCCACTTGGCTAGTTGAAGCCCGCGAGCGGCGCCCGCCATGGGCCCTCTCGCAAAACACCAATCCCAAACCACCATGCCCATCGCCCGCGCCCTCCTCTCCGTTTCCGACAAGACTGGCCTCGCCGACTTTGCCCGCGAACTCCACCAGTTCGGCGTCGAGCTCCTCTCGACCGGCGGCACCTCCAAGGCACTGCGCGACGCGGGCCTGCCGGTGATCGATGTTTCGGAATTCACCGGCGCGCCCGAGCTCTTCGACGGTCGCGTGAAAACCCTCCACCCGAAAGTCCACGGTGGCCTCCTCCATCGCCGCGACGACAAGGACCACCTCGAGCAGGCAAAAATCCACGACATCCCGCCCATCGACCTGGTCGTCGTGAATCTCTACCCCTTCGAACAAACCGTCGCGAATCCCGATGTGAGCATGGAAGACGCGATCGAGAACATCGACATCGGTGGACCCTCGATGCTGCGCAGCGCCGCCAAAAACCATTCGCATGTCACGGTGGTCGTCGACCCCGCCGATTACTCACGCGTGATCGAGGAAATGAAAGCGCATCATGGCGACACGACCAAAGGCTTCCGCGAACAACTTGCCGTGAAGGTCTTTCTGCGCACCTCGCAATACGATGCGGCGATCACCAATTTCCTCGGCCAATCGCGCCGCGGCACCGGCTGTGGAAAAATCCATACGCGTTTCACGCTGCGCAAAGGCCAGCTTTCCGGTCC
>JBEINR010000164.1:0-2293 GCA_040377995.1 Akkermansiaceae bacterium
CCCTACCGGAGATATAGGTTCAAAACGAAGAATGGTTTTTTCTCTGCGATCCGCGATCCGACCTCAACCCGCGAGGACCGCGTCGAGCACTTCGAGGCAGCGGCGGTTTTGTTCCATCGTGCCGATCGAGATGCGGATCCAATCGGGCAGTTTGTAGCTGCTCATGGCGCGCACGATCACTCCCTGCTTGAGCATGTCGCGGAAGACGCGGTCACCGTCACCGGTTTTGACCAACAGGAAATTTGCATGGCTGGGAACAAATTCCAACGAGCGTGTGGTGAAGGCGTTTTCGTAAAATGCCATACCCTCGGCATTCACTTGTTTGGTTTGTGCCATGTGGACCTCATCGGCGAGCGAGGCAACAGCACCGGCTTGGGCGATGGCGTTGACGTTGAAAGGTTGGCGGGCTTTTTGCAGCAGACCGGCGAGGTGGGGCGGCGCGATGCCATAGCCGACACGCAGCGCGGCAAGTCCG
This sequence comes from Akkermansiaceae bacterium, assembly GCA_040377995.1. Classification (GTDB taxonomy): domain Bacteria; phylum Verrucomicrobiota; class Verrucomicrobiia; order Verrucomicrobiales; family Akkermansiaceae; genus Luteolibacter. Next base: position 476 of record JBEINR010000164.1, read on the forward strand.
TGGATTTTTGAAAATGTCCTTAAAATGCAGGCATTTCGGCCTTCGCGGACATACTTGAGCGTGTCGGGCGGCGAATCGGGAAATTCGAAGTAGGCCTCATCGAAGACTGCGATGACATGCTCAGGGAGCTTGTCCATGAAGCGGTCGATCGCCTCCTGACCGACCATGGTACCGGTCGGGTTGTTGGGGTTGGCGATGAAAACCAGACGGGTGTCGGGTGTGATCGCGGCGGCCATCGCGTCGAGGTCGTGGATGAAATCCGGATCGGGCACTTCAATGTATTTCGCGCCGAAGAGCGTGGCCATGAGTTTATAGACCACGAAAGCGTGCTTGGCGGCGATGAGTTCGGCATCGCGGTTGAGAAAGGTGTGGCAGAGGAGCTCGATGATTTCGTTTGAGCCGTTGCCGATGACGACATGGTCGCGCGTGAGGCCGAGGGATTCGGCTACTGCGTTGCGCAGCTGATAGCCGCCGCCGTCGGGGTAAATGTGCGAATCGGCGAGAGCTTTTTGCATCGCGGCGACCGCAAGTGGCGATGGGCCGAGCGGGTTTTCGTTGGAGGCGACCTTGACGATTTGTGATGGTTCGAGCCCGAGCTCGCGTGCGGTTTCGTCGATCGGTTTTCCCGGTTCGTAGGCAACGAGATCGCAGACAAAGCGGTTGGCGTACTGGGCAAGGCTCATGGCGGCGGAAGGCTAGGGCTGGGAGTGGGTAGATTCAAGACTTGAAGAATCAAGAGGCAAGAGAAGAGGTGGCTTTTGCATCGGCAATCCACAATCAACGATCCAGCTCACGCGCGAGCAGACTTCCAAATCTTTCGAGCGCGTTTTGGTAGACTGGTGCGAGGGTGGTGTCGGGTTTGGTTTCGGATCCGCTGCTGGCGAGGCAGAATGTTTGTTGCAGGGTTTGCAGGTCGTGACCGCCGGCCGTGGCGGCGATGAGGGCGGCACCGAGAGCGGCAGAGTTCGGGATGGCGAGGCGTTCGACGGGGGCCTGGAAGACATCGGCGACGATTTGCGCGATGCCGTTGTTGGTCGAAGCACCGCCGGTGAGGCGAATGCGATCGGCGTTCACCGCTATCCACTGCGACTGCAGACGCATGTTGAGGAATTGACCTTCGAGCAGGGCGCGCACTTGGAGCACGGGTTGGGTGCCGGATTCGAATGCGGTCGAGCCTTGCAGCACGGGTGCGTTGAAATCGTGGCGCGGAGTGATTTCCGGCGAGAAGAAGGGCAGCATGAGGTTGAGGCCTGCTTGCTCACGGCTTTGAGCGAGTGCAGCTTGTTCGAAGTCGGACCAATCGAGCTGGTATTGATCGCGGAGTTTTTCGCGGGCCAGCGATCCGTTGCGAAAACAGATCAGCGACATGAAGCCGCCGGCCGGATTTCCAAAGACATGGCCGAAGCCCTTGGGGTCGGTTTTGGCCTCGGGCATGGCGGCGAAAAAGGTGTCGCTGGTGCCGAGGGAGATCACCACGAGGCCGGGTGTGCCGGCGCCCATGCCGATGAGAGAGGCGGGATTGTCGCCAGTGAATGGCGCGATGCGGCAGTCGGTTGCGAATTGGTATTTCGCGACGAAGTAGGAGGAGATGGGCGAAAACGCGCGGGTGGCGGAGGAAAGCGCGGGGAGTTTTTTTGCAAGGTCGGGCGCGGTGGCTTGCATGAGATCGGGATCCCACGAGAGCTGGGCCAGATTCATCAGGTTCATGCCCGCGCCATCGCCGAAATCGATCGGGGCAGCGCGGCCGGCGAGCATCGATGCGAGAAAAGAGCTGACCAGATGAATGTGATGGGTGCGCGCATAGGCGGCCGGGTCGGA
>JBEINR010000034.1:0-7155 GCA_040377995.1 Akkermansiaceae bacterium
CATTTCTCTTTCGCGACTTGTTCTGACGGCGGTGTTCATCGGTGCGACCATGGTAGGCGCAACTTTTGGCCCGTGGCTCGCCTTGGCGGCCTTCGTGGTGGCGGCGATCAGCGATTTTGTCGACGGCTGGCTCGCCCGCAAACTCGGCATGGTGACGGCGATGGGAAAGCTGTTAGATCCCTTGGCCGACAAGGTGCTGGTGTGTGCCGCGTTTGTTTACCTCAGCGAGCAGGGGCTTTGTCCGGTGTGGGTGACGGTGCTGATCATCGCGCGCGAATTTCTCGTGACAGGTCTGCGGCAGATCGCAGTCGAGGCGGGACAGGTCATTGCGGCCGATGGCTGGGGGAAATTGAAGACTGCGATGCAGCTGACCTTTTGCATCACCTGTCTGGTGTGGTTGGCAGTGAGCCGGAGCGAATCGCAGGGTGCGGTGGCTGATTTTTTTCGCATGCTGTCGCATCCCTACGGATGGATTCGCGAGCCATCGATGTGGCTTGCGCTGGGGCTGACGCTTCTTTCAGGTTGGAACTACCTTCGTGCGAGCGCGAGCTTGCTGCGTGCAAAATGAGCCTGGCATGGTTGCATTAGTTCCGCGTGCATCGATCAAATTTTTCATGACACGAAAACGCGTTGGATTCCTCTAATGGTGGTGATGCTTGCCGGTCTTGCGGTTGCTTGGTGGTGGCAGGCACGCGGGTCGCAGGGTTTGGGTGAGGCAGCTTATGAGCAAACGCGGGCGATTCTCGCAAAAGGCCCGCGACCGCCGCAGTCGAAGGCGCTCGATGAGGCGCGCGCGCATGTGGCAACGCAGCTGCAGGCCAACGGATGGGTGACTCGACGCGAGGCCTTCGAGCGGCAGACACCGAAGGGTTTGATCCGATTTGAAAACCTGCGCGCGCGATTTGCAGTCGGCGGGGCGGACCCATGGGAGCGCCGGGTCGATGGTTTGTTGTGCGCGCACATCGATTCGAAATTATACGAGGACAAGGTCTTCCTCGGTGCCGATGATGCGGCTTCGGCCTGTGCGGCGATCGTGGTGATGGCGGAATTTCTGGCGAAGAAAAAACCGGAGCAAGCGGCGGCGCTCGAGTTGGTGTTCTTCGATGGCGAAGAGGCTCTTGAAGAAAATATCACGCCGCAGGACGGGCTTTATGGCAGTCGTCATTATGCAAACTTCTGGCGCGCGCGCGATGACAAGCCGAAGTGGGGGATCCTGCTCGACATGGTCGGCCACAAGAATTTGTCGATCCGCCTGCCAAGTGACACGCCAGAAGATTTGAAGAACTTGGTTTTCGCCGCTGCCAAGGATGAGGGTGCCGAGGCTCATTTCGGTATGGCCGCAACGCCGATCATCGACGACCATGTGCCGCTCAATTTCGCGGGCATTCCGACCGTCGACGTCATTGGTGATTTCACCCGCAGCGGATGGTGGCACACGCCGGGAGATAATCTGAGTATCATCTCACCCGAGTCGCTTGATATTTCGATCCGTGTGACATTGCGCATGATCGATATGCGTCTTGGAAAATAAAGGTAGGGCGGACCGGCTTCGGTCCGCCGAAGACCCCCCTGCGGGGAGAAGTCGGCGCTGCGGGCCGCATCGCCCTTCCGATTTGAAATGATGGTAGGGCGGGCCGGCCTCGGTCCGCCGAAGAATACCCCTGCGGGGAGGGGTCGGCGCTGCGGGCCGCATCGCCCTACCGGTTTTTGATTGAAGGTCCAACGCTTTCGCGTCGTCCAACTCGGCATGACTCGTGGTGCTATCGGCCGCAAAAAGCTACCTCATGAACCTTCACCTGAGGTGATTCCAAATTGTGAGTCTGAGGTGTTTTTTATCACGATCTGTTGCAGTCCAAGAGGGCACAATCAACTTGCGGTGAAAGAGACGTGGAATGTTTTGCTGGAGACATTGAGTCATCGTGAAAGTCTTGGGCACTGGCGGGTATCGCTGTTATTAGCGATGCCAGATCACTTGCATGCTTTATGCGCTTTTGATGGCTCGAGGCCGATGCGCAGGGTGATTGCTGATTTCAAATCCTGGGTGTCTCGAAAGACCGGCGTGCGTTGGCAGCGGGATTTTTTCGATCATCGGCTGAGGTCTTGGGAATCGGCAGCGGAAAAGCGCATTTACATTCTGAAGAATCCGGTTCGTGCGAAATGCATTCTTGAGGGTGGATCATGGCCCTATGTCGTGGATCGATTTGGATGATCTAACAACGGTAGGGCGGACCGGCCTCGGTCCGCCGAAGAATCCCCTGCGGGGTGGAGTGGGCGCTGCGGGCCGCATCGCCCTACCTATTTTGCGAGGCCTTCCAGCATTCGAGGAAGCCGGATGCGAAATCCTCGGGGCGGGCCTTGATCCATGCTTCGAGCACGGGGATCGGAAGCCACATGGCGGATTCGATTTCCGCGGCGGGAAAGCGGATGCTGCCTTGGTGTTCGTAGCGGTAGAGGTGGATGTGTTCCCAGCCGGTGGCGGCGGAGGGTTTGAGGCGCGCGATTTCGGTGGGCGGGCATTTTGCGTCGATGCCCATTTCCTCGGCAAGTTCGCGAACGGCTGCAGTTTCGTAAGCTTCGCCGGCATCGAGATGGCCCGAGACGCTCGAGTCCCACACGCCCGGATGGGCGTCCTTGAGCATCGAGCGTTGCTGTAGCAAGACATCGCCGCGTTTGTTGAAAACCAAGACATGTACCGCGCGGTGAAGCAACCCTTGCGCGTGCACTTCGCCACGCGTGGCTTGGCCGGTGACCTCATCGTGTTCATCGACGATATCAAAAATTTCACCCGACTTCTGCGGCAGGTCTTTGAGCGGGTGGGTGTCGCAGGCGCGGGTGAGCGCGATCCATTTGGTGAGATCGAGTTCTTCCGCGCGAGCGGTCGTGGGAACGCCAAGTTCCTGTGAAATTTTTTCCCAATCGATTCCTTCGGGCAGTTGTTTTTTCAACTGCTTGCGGCGTTGGGCGAACCCGCGACGCAGCAATTCATCGAAGAGCCGTCGGTCGAATGCGGGAAGGCCTTCCGTCCTCGGCCGCATGATCGCCACCGTCGAGTCAATCGCAGGACGCGGGTGGAATGCCTCTGGGGGCACGGTGCGTTGCGGCTCGACGATCCAGTCGACCTGCGTGCGAAGGGAAAGCATGCCATAGTCCTTCGATCCGGGAGTCGCCGCGAGGCGGTCGATTACTTCCTTTTGCAGCATGATCACTGCGCGTTGGAACGGATGTGGTCGGCTGAGCAAATTTTTGAGGATCGCACCACCGCATGAATAAGGGAGGTTGCCGAGAAACTTGAGCGGGCGATGGGGGAAAAGTTGCCGCACATCGAAGCGCGCGCCGTCGGCGTGGTGGACCTCGACCGATGCTTCACCCGCAAAGCGGTCTTTGAGAAAGGCGGCGAGGCGGGCATCGAATTCGATAAGGATCACGCGCTTTGCCACGCCGACGATGTGTTCGGTGAGAGCTCCAGTGCCCGGGCCGACCTCGACGACGGTGTCGTTTTCGGCGAGATCGAGCTGCGAGACGATCCATCGCGCCATGTTCGGATCGATGAGGAAATTCTGCCCCATCTGTTTGCTGGGCAGCACATTGAAGCGATCGAGCGCTTCCTTGATTTCCTTGCCGGTCATGTGCCCATTTCCTGAGGCATGGGCGGGTGATTTGCAACATCATCCCACGCCCGATGCATCATCCGAGCAACTCCATCAGGTGACCGAAGACATCCGAGTTGCGAATGATGCCTGAAAATCGCGACGACTGAGGGCCAATCGCCGAGAGCAGGGTTGGGTCGGAGGTGTGCGTGGTGCCGGTCCAGCCGATACCGGTGTGGTTGCCGGCAAACTGCCCGAGCAGGCCTTCGGGTTTTTCGAGTTGGTGGTTCCACTCAACGACATTCTCTTTGTGCAGGATTGCGATGAGTGCTTCGGCTTCGGATTTTTTGAGGTCGAATCCAAGGTGCTCGGCGACCAGCGCGCTGATGGTTTCGGCATCACCGTTGGGCTTGGCATTCCATTCGCCGAAGACGCGTTCGTGCGACGCCTTGAAGCGCGCGATGTTTTGAAAGTGCTGGTTGGATTCCTTGTAGCCATCGCCCATGCCATTGAGGCCGGGATTGGAATTTCCATGATCGCTGGTCACCACCACGAGAATGTCGTCGTGCTTGGCGGTCATCGTGAGTACGGCGGCCACGGCGTCGTCGAAAGCGATTTGATCGCCCAGCAAGGCGCCGATGTCATTGAGGTGGGCGGCATGGTCGATGCGCGCGCCTTCGACTTGCAGCAGGAAGGGTTTGTCACTGGCGAGAAAACGACCGAGCGCCGCCTGTGTCATTTCTGCAAGGCTCGGCACCGATGCGGCAAGCGAGGTATCATGATCGCGGTCGAGGGAAAAGGGCAGATGGCCCTTGGCAAAGGTGCCGAGAAGTTTCGCACCTTTTGCCGCAAGCAACTGGTCGCGATTGGAAACCACCTCATAGCCGGATTTTTTGAAATCGCCCGCGAGGTCTCGTTGGTCGCTGCGTTGATTGGGATCAAAGTAGCCCGAGCCGCCGCCGAGGATGATGTCGACGCGATCCAGGTACTGCGGCGCGATGAGTTGCTCGTCGCTGCGTGATGATATCGATGCGGCGAAGCCCGCGGGTGTGGCATGGGTGACTGTCGCGGTGGTGACCAAACCGATCGCCGCATTTTTTTTGCGCAAGAGGGCGGCGATGGGTGTGATTTCCTTGCCGTTCGGATTCACATTGATCGAGCCGTTGTTGACGCGTTGCCCGCCGCCCCATGCGGATGAAGCCGCCGCCGAGTCGGTGACAAGCGAATTGGCCGATGCGGTATCCATCAAACCGCGCGTGGCGGATGGATTGTTGAGCAATTGCCACCATTGCGTTGAGCGTTGACGCGTGAGCTGCGAATAGGCCTCGGCGAGGCTCAGGACACCGGGGCTCATGCCATCGGAAACCATGAAGACTACGCCACGGACTTTTTTCGCAGGCGTCTTTTTTTCTGCTGCTGCGGCGTGTGTGCCGGAAAGAAACGATGCTGCGCTGATGAGTCCGGCGGATTTGAGCCAGCTCCTGCGGTCGATGGATGGGGTGTTGAAACCCTTCATTTTCATGTGCAACCCATAAACCATCGCGGGCGTGGTTCAAGCGTTATGAAATTTCAGCGTTTTTTAAGCATGCGCAGGATTGGTGGCAAAGCCTGCTCCCATGCGTGTGCGCTGGCGCAGCGGGCGATGGCCTCGTTGTCTTCGGATGATGAAAACGCGCGCTGATCGCGGATGCGTTTCGAGCTTCTGGCGATCGCGGTCAGCTCGGGTGGAAGCGCAAGGATTCCCAACACGGCGGAGAGTGCGACGGCGGCGATGAAAATCGCAAAGGCTCCGAGCACGGGGATTTTTCCGGCAATCACTGCGAGCACCGCCACGACGGCGCCGAGTGGTGGTACGGCGATGCCAAAGCGGCGCGAATTTTCGCGCGAGTTTGCGGATTTCGGATCGCTCTCCCGCCACTCGTGAAGGGCTTTGCGGCGCAGCTGATTTCCAAATTCCGCCGCTGTTTCATCCGCGCGATGAACGAGAGTTTCATCACCGGGTGCGGGCGTCCAGAGCTTGAGGTCGCAGCGGCACAAACGATTGCCGTATGTTGCGAGGACGCGTGTGCCAAACCACCAGCGCGCGATCAATACAATCGCGAGCGGAAGAAGTGAGAAGAAGAGCAGCAAGCGGAACATGGAAAATGAGTTGGAATTTTTTATTTCATCGCAGCCCAGTGAATCACTTTGCGGGTTTGTAATCGCGCGGGTTGTCGGGCCATGGATGTCTCGGGTAGCGGCCGGCGACTTCTTTTTTCATCTGCGCGTAGCCGCTTGACCAGAAACCTTTGAGGTCCTTGGTCATCTGCCATGGTTTTTGCCCCGGAGTGAGGATATGGACGAGCAATGGCAGGCGGCCGTTGAGGATGGTGGGAGTTTCCCAAACGCCAAAAAGATGTGAGACGCGAATGGAAATGAAAGGGTCGCGACCGGCCTCATAGGTGATTTTTGCCGATTGCCCGTTGGCGAGCGTGATGCGCTCCGGGCAATACGCATCGAGTGACGCGCGCTGGCTGTGATTGAGCCATTCGCGCAGCACCGGCCAAACCGGGGCGTCCTTGATGTCCTTGTAGGCCAGCGCGCCATGGCAGATTTGCGCGATGGCATCGGCGCGGTCTTCATCCGACCAACCGGGCATACCGAGCTCCGGCATATGCTGACCGAGCAACTGCAATCGTGCGGTCCATTGCTCGACCTGGTGATCCCAATTTTTGAGCGTGAGCTCATCTTCCAGCACATGCTTTGCAAGCAATGCCGCGGCTTGATCGGTGTTCACGCCGTGATCGCTTTCCTTCGATTCGAGAACGAGATCGCGAAAGCGGGTTTCCTCGCGCGAAATGACACGGCGGCGCGTGTCGTCCCATGCGACACCTTTGCTGCTGGAAATTTCATCGGGGAAAAGCTCTGCGAGCCAGGCCGGATCGATCGCTGTCGCGCGGCGCAGGTGGACAATGACTTCGCGCGCTTCGACCTCGGTGATTTCCGCAGCAACGAATGCGGCGGCATTTTTTGTGCAGGACTCCTCGTCGAGTTTGCCGCGTCGATTGCCGATGAGGCGGCAGGCGAGTGTGCCTTGATTAAAGCGGATCGCAAGTTGGTCGCTGAAGCTTGCGAGCATTGCCTTGCCGATCGACTCGTGATGCGCCGTGAAATCGATGGCTTGGAAATTCCAACCATGGCTTTCGGCGATCGAACGCAGGCGGTCGAAGCCTTGCGCGGTCTCTCTCGCGCCACGCGCAAGGATTCCGACTTGCCCGCAGCGCTGCGGTTCGAAGTTCATTGCGGCGGCTGATTCGAATGCACGCCACTCGCCCGCGAAGTCGGAGTGATCATCGGCAAAGATGAAATCCTTACGCCCGACACCGCCGCGCTTGTTGGTGAAGACACCTTCGCCCTGCACCGCTGCGGCGATGAAGGCAGTCTCGGCGATGCATCCATGTTCGTGACCGGCCAGCATGAGTCGCGAGAAACGCGGCTCGAGTGGCAATGCCGCCATTTTTGTTCCTTCGTCGGTGAGCGCACCTGTTTCATCGAGTGCGCCGAGGTTGTGGAGCAGATGCTCGGCTCG
>JBEINR010000119.1:0-3125 GCA_040377995.1 Akkermansiaceae bacterium
AATGTGCTGATTCCGGTTCTTGCCCTCAGTTATTTGAGCAAAGACCCGGAGTTCCAGCGTGCCATTGGCAAGGCCGTCCAGCCTTGGCACATCGGCCCAGTCAAGGCGCTCATGGTCGCTTTGGCATTTCCCATCGCCTACGGCATCCGCCATTTCATCAAAACCCGTAAAGCCAATTTCTTTTCCGGGCTTGGTTTGATTTCCGTTCTGCTCACTGGCGGACTCACCATCTTCCTCTGGAACGAAGACGGCACCATCAAGCCGAATGCCGATGTGCTTTTCGGGCTCAAGGAAGCGTCCATTCCCCTCATTCTCGGAATCGCAGTGATCGGGTCGCACTTCACTTCAACTCCACTGCTCCGCACCTTTCTCTACAGCGACACGATGTTCGACATCGTGCGCATCGAAAAAGAAGTCGATGCCAAAAACGCCCGGACCGCTTACGAAAAAATCATTTTCCAAGCGACCCTGCTCTTCGCCGCGTCGTTTTTCATCAGTACATTGCTCAACTTCGGCCTCGCCCTGTATTTTCTCGGCGACCTCGACCACACCGCCGCCAATGCCCGCGAACTCTACAACGAGCAAGTGGCAAAACTGACCGGTTGGGGTTTCGCCGTGATCGGCCTGCCAATTCTTGTTTTCCTCTTCATCACGCTCCGCCGCATGATCGCCCAACTCTCCAAACTTACAGGCCTGAAGGAGGAGGAGATCATGCTGCCTCGCTGACAAAATACTGGCAGCGAAAAGGAGACCACTTTGCCAGCGTTAAAAATAACCACAACGCATATTCATTGCGTCGCTTTCTTCCCACGTTAATCTGACCTCGTGAACATCGTCCTCGGCATCTCAGGCTCAATCGCTGCCTACAAGGCGGCAGACATAGCCTCACAACTGGTCAAGCAAGGTCACACGGTCCATGCAGTCATGACCCGCTCCGCGACGGAGTTCATCACACCCCTCACGCTCCAAACACTGACTCGCCATCCGGTGCTCGTCTCGCTCGAGGACGAAAAAAATTCCTGGAAACCCGGTCACATCGAGCTTGCCGACAGGGCCGACCTCCTTCTGCTCGCACCGGCATCGGCCAACCTGCTCGGCCACATCGCCAACGGACTCGCACCCGATCCGCTCACCTCGGTCTACCTCGCCTTGCCGCGCAGCACGCCGGTGCTGGTCGCCCCCGCGATGAACGGCAAAATGTGGCAGCACCCGGCTACCCAGCGCAATGTAACGCAGTTGAAACAGGACGGATGTCACTTCATCGATCCCGCCGAGGGCGAGCTCGCCTGCGGCTACGAAGGCATCGGCCGGCTTGCCGCCGTCGAGGACATCCTCGCCCGTGTTGCGACGATCGCATCCTGAGCTCCAGCAGCCGCCTTTCGCGCAAACCTATTTTTTTTGCGCAAAGTTTTCCCATCCCACCGCTTTGCGGGTTGCGGGAACCACCCAGCATGGCACACTCATGGCACCATCACTCATGACTCCAGAAGATCTACAAAAACAAATTCAGGAAACCAGCCCGTGGATCCAATCGGTCCGCGATGAAATGGCACAGGTCCTCGTCGGCCAAAGCCAGCTTGTCGACCGCCTCCTGATCGGCCTCCTCTGCAACGGTCACATCCTACTCGAAGGTGTTCCCGGCTTGGCCAAAACCCTCGCGGTGAAAGCGCTCTCTGGCTCGCTCTCGACGAGTTTCTCGCGCTTCCAATTCACGCCAGACCTCCTACCCGCCGACCTCGTCGGCACAATGGTCTATCACCCGCAAATCACAAAGTTCGAACCAAAGCTCGGGCCGATCTTCAACAACCTCATCCTTGCGGATGAAATCAACCGCGCTCCGGCCAAAGTACAATCCGCCCTGCTCGAAGCGATGCAGGAACGCCAAGTCACTCTCGGCGACAAATCCTACCCGCTGCCCGAGCCATTTCTGGTGCTCGCCACCCAAAACCCGATCGACCAGGAAGGAACCTATCAACTCCCCGAAGCGCAACTCGACCGCTTCCTGCTAAAGGTCACCGTCGGCTATCCAACCAAGGACGAGGAACTCGCGATCCTCGAACGCATGGCGACCTCGACCAAGCCCTACGAAACCCAACCGGTCGCCACACCTGCACAAATTGCCGCCGCACGCGACACGGTCAACCACATCCACATCGACCCGGCGATCCGCAAGTACATCGTGCAAATCATCCACACGACACGCTTCCCCTCACTCGTCGATGCAGGCCTCAAAAACCTCGTCCGCGCAGGCGCTTCACCACGCGGCACGATCAACCTCGCACTCACCGCCCGCGCCCTCGCCTTCATGAACGGCCGAGCCTATGTGACACCACAGGATGTGAAGGACATGGTAGCCGATGTGCTTCGCCACCGCATCCTCCTCAGCTACGAGGCCGAGGCCGAAGAGGTCAGTACCGACTCGATCATCGAACGCATCATGTCCAAGGTGCCGGTGCCCTGATCACCATGCTGACCGAGCAACAGATCGAGGAAATGATGGCGCGCGTGCGCCGTCTCGAACTCAAGGCGCGGCGGCTTGTGCGCGAGTCGTTTTCCGGTGAATATCTTTCGTCATTCCGCGGCCAAGGACTCGATTTCGACGACTTCCGCGAATACCAGCACGGCGATGAAGTTCGCTTCATCGACTGGAATGTCACCGCCCGCATGAACCAACCTTTCGTGCGCAAATTCCGCGAAGAGCGCGAGCTCAGCGTGATCCTCGCGGTCGATGTCTCGGGCTCGACTGTCTATGGCAGCGAATCAATGAGCAAACGCGAGATCGCCGCCGAAGCGGCCGCAACCATCGGCTTCAGCGCACTCAACAACGGCGACAAGGTCGGCCTGCTGATCTTTGCGGAAGAACCGATCCTCTTCATCCCGCCGGAAAAAGGCACTCGCCACCTGCTGCGCATGATCCGCGAGATCCTCGTTGCCGATCCGCAAAACCCCGCCACATCGATCGCCGCCGCATCGGATTTCCTCGTCCGCACGCTACGCCGCAAGTCGCTTGTTTTCCTGATCTCCGACTTCATTGCGCCGGAACTCGACCGACCGCTCGGCAAGCTCTCACGCAAACACGAAACTATCGCCCTCCGCATCACCGACCCGCTCGAATCAAAACTCCC
>JBEINR010000087.1:0-3917 GCA_040377995.1 Akkermansiaceae bacterium
AGGAATTTTCATCTAGCCGCGCGCTAGAAAATCCTCAATCCTCCGCGCGCCATGCATCGTCATCTGCCCCTGTGCCTCTCCGTGCTCCTGCTCATCGCGTTTCGCGTGATCGGTGCCGCCTACCCGATGGCGCTGCCAAATTTCCAACCGCTCGCCGCCTTGTTCTTCTGTGGCGCGCTGATCGCTCCCGCCTGGCGCGGCTTTGCTTTGCCTCTCGCGATTTGGATCCTGACCTTTCCGCTCGGCAGTGGTCATCCGGACGGACCCTCGCTTTTCCTCACCACCCTCGCTGCGCTGACCCTGACATTTTTCCTCGGCAAGTGGCTTTCGAAAAAAGGCTGGGCCAGCATGCTGCTGGGTTCGGTCGCCGCGACCCTTGTATTTCATTTGATCACCAACTCCGCTGCCTGGCTCGCTGATCCCCGCTACGCGAAATCGCTTGTCGGCCTCTGGCAATCGCTTTGGACTGGCGCGCCCGGCGATGTGTTGCCCTCATGGGTCTTCCTTCGCAACCTCGGCGTCGCCAACCTGATCTTTACCGGAGCCCACCTCCTCGCCATGTTACGCGCCCCGCAAGTTTACCCATCGCTCGCCACCCCACAGACCGCGAAGTCCCACTGAAAATTTCCTCCAGATCCGCCCCACGACGAACATGACAGCCACCGCATCTCCCGCGCTCGATTTCGCCAACTCCCCGATCAACCAATCGCTCAGCGCCGATCAAAAAATCGGCCTGCTCACGCAAATGATCCGCATCCGGCGCTTCGAGCAGGCGGCGCTGAAGTATTATCAAGCCGGCAAAATCGGCGGATTCCTCCACCTCTACATCGGCCAAGAAGCGGTCGCCGTCGGCACGATTTCACTCGGTGGCTCCGACGATCATTTCATCACCGCCTATCGCGACCACGGTCACGCGCTGGCGGTCGGCATGGGCATGAATGAGTGCATGGCGGAAATGTACGGCAAGCAAAGCGGATGCTCGAAGGGCAAGGGTGGCTCGATGCACTTCTTCGCGCCCGACAAAAATTTCTGGGGCGGCCACGGCATTGTGGCGGGTCAGACCCCGCTCGGGCTTGGCCTTGCCTACGGCCTCAAATACCTCGGCCGCGAAGGCTGCTGCCTCTGCTACCTCGGTGATGGAGCGGTCAACCAAGGCGCCTTCCACGAATCGCTCAACCTCGCCGCGCTGTTTGATATCCCGGTTGTTTATGTGATCGAAAACAACGGCTACTCGATGGGGACCTCGCAGGCCCGTTCCTCTGCCTTCCGCGGTTGCCTTGCGCAACGCGCCGAAGCCTATGACATGGATTGGGATGTGATCGACGGCTCCGACCTCTACGAGGTGCGCGCCAAAACCCACATCGCGATGGAGCGCGCGCGCAAGCAGCACAAGCCGAGCATCCTCGAGATCAGCACCTACCGCTACTATGGACATAGTATTGCGGATGCGAACCACAAGAAATACCGCACGCCCGAGGAGATCGAAAATTACAAGCAACACCACGATCCGATCTCGGTGTTCCGCCGCAAGCTCATCGCCGAAGGCATCATCACCGAAGACCAAGCCGCGGAGATCAACAAGGCCGCCGCCGACGAAGCCGCTGCTGCCGTGAAGTTTGCCGACGAGGCACCGGCACCAACCATCGCCGACATCAGCACCGATGTGTACTGGGAAAGCGACAACCAAACGCCCGCCTCAAAAATCGGCCGCCATTTCTTCAACGACTGATCCTCCGTCACCACTTTTCATTTTCACCCATTTCCGCACAACATGTCCCGCATCATCACCTACCGTGAAGCCCTCCGCGAAGGCCTAGACGAGGAACTCGCCCGCGATCCGAATGTCGTCCTCATGGGCGAGGAGGTCGCCCAATACAATGGTGCCTACAAGGTCACCGAAGGCCTCTGGCAAAAGTGGGGCGACAAGCGCGTGGTCGACACACCGATTTCGGAAGCCGGTTTCATGGGCATGGGCATCGGCGCCTCGATGCTTGGCGTGCGCCCGGTGATGGAGCTGATGTTCTGGTCCTTTCACTCGGTGGCCTTCGACCAACTCGTCAACAATGCCGCCTGCGTGCGCTACATGTCGGGCGGGCTCTGCCACTGCCCGATCGTCGTGCGCGGCCCGGCCAACGGCGGCACCAATGTCGGCGCCACCCACTCGCACATTCCCGAAGGCCTCTTCGCCGCGTTTCCCGGACTCAAGGTCTGCGCCCCTGCCACGCCAGCCGATGCCAAGGGCCTCATCAAGGCCGCGATCCGCGACAACGACCCGGTCTATGTGATGGAAAACACCTTGCTATACGGCACCTCCGGCGAAGTGCCCGATCCAGCCGACGGTGATTTTGTCGTGCCCCTCGGCGTTGCCGAAATCAAACGCGAAGGCAGCGACCTTTCGATCATCGCCCACGGCCGCTCGGTCATCCAATCGCTCGCCGCTGCCGAAACCCTCAAGGCCGAGCACGGCATCAACGCCGAGGTCCTCGACCTCCGCTCGATCCGCCCGCTCGACCAAGACGCGATTCTCAAAACGGTCATGAAGACCAACCGCGTGCTGCTCGTCGATGAATCGAAGCCGTTCGGCGGCGTCTCGGCGATGGTAGCCATGCTGATCCAGGAACACGCCTTCGATTACCTCGACGCTCCGATCCAGCGCGTTTGCTCGATCGACGCTCCGGCAATCTACTCGCCGCACATCGAGAACGAACAGCTGCCCAACCCACGCCGAATCGTAGAAAAGGTGCTGGCCATGGGCTGAAATCGGCCCAAAAAGCTGACTTGCTTTGGTTATTACATGGGTTATAATCAACCCATGATCAGCACCGTCAAAGTCACCACTATCGGCAATTCCGCAGGCATCATCCTCTCCAAGGAAATCCTCGAGCGCCTCCGCGTCTCCAAAGGCGATATCCTCACCGTCACCGAAACCCCGGATGGCGTGCAGCTGAAAACTTACGATGAGACCTTTGCCACGGGTATGTCCTTGGCCGAGGAAATCATGCGCGAAGATCGTGATGTGCTGCGAAAACTTGCCCGATGAGAAACCATGCATCCTGAACCGATTTGGGTTTCCCACGACCTTGCGATTGCCATCCACAATCGCCAACTTGCAGAACACGGCGGTCAAGCCGGATTGCGGGATGAAGGTCTTTTGCTTTCAGCATTGGCCAGACCCCAACAGCGTTGGTGCTATGGCGATCCTCCACCCGATCTTTGCTCGCTTGCCGCCTCCTACGCTTTTGGCATCGCAAAAAATCACCCCTTCCTCGATGGCAACAAACGAACGGCCTTTGTCGTCTATCGTTTGTTCTTGAAATGGAATGGCGTGGAAATGCGTGCGGAGAAAGTCGATCGCTACATACAAATGCTCGCCCTTGCCGCCGGTGATCACGATGAGGAAAGCTTTGCCGACTGGCTGCGCAGCGTTACGAACACAGCCAAATAAGCCCCACAAGCCCTCCCGCATGAGACTTTTTCTCATTGCCAAAAAATATTCAGACGCCTAAATTCTACCCATGATTCGCCGCTTGATTCTGCCGCTTGCAACCGCCATAATCGCCCTTGCATGCACCTCGTGCTGCTGCCTTTTCTAACATCATCCCTCCCAACTTTTTCCCTCCCATGAAAAAATTCCTCATGCTCCTGTCGCTGGCCGCGATTTCGCTCGGCTTCTCCTCATGCTGCTCCATGTTTGGCAACTTCGGCCAAACCGCTGGGTATCGCACCGAGACCCGCAAGGTGAAAGCCTGCGGCTATGACATCGTCACCAAGCAAGTCGTCACCCGCGGCGATTCAAAGAGTGGCAAGGGCGGCATGGTCCAAACGATCGAGGAAAAAGTGCCACGCTACAAAATGGTCACCAAGAAAACCCGCGTTTCCTGCGGATCCTGCGTGCGTCTCTATTGCCCGAAGAAAGA
>JBEINR010000111.1:0-3264 GCA_040377995.1 Akkermansiaceae bacterium
CCGGTTCGCTGGTGCCGCAAAAGGGACCGGAAAACATCCGCCGCTTTACGAATTATCAAGAGGCGATGGCATGGTCGCCGGATGTGGTCTACCTGCTGCGGGTACAAATGGAGCGCCAAGAGGCCCAGTTTTTCCCGAGTCTGCGCGAGTACCACCGCCTCTACGGCATCACCGATGCGCGCCTTGAGGAGATCCGCCAACGCGGGCTCTACCTCATGCATCCTGGCCCGGTGAACCGCGGGGTTGAACTTTGCGATGCGGTGATGGACTACGAACGCAGCCTCATCAACGACCAGGTCGAAAACGGCATCGCGGTCCGCATGGCAGTCCTCTACTGGCTCAAGCCCGATGCCGGATCCGAGTCATGATCACCGCCCCATCAATTTCGCGCTACGAACCATGAACCTCCTCATCCAAAACGCCCGCATCGCCGCGGAAGACAATCCGAAGTTGCTGCCCGGTGATGTGCTGGTTGAGGGCGGTGTGATTCGAAAAATCGGGAAGGGGATCAAGGCACCCGACGGCTGCCGCGTGATCGATGCGCAAGAGCGGATTTTGATGCCCGGCATGTTTGATGCGCATGTGCACTTTCGCGAGCCGGGATTTGAGGCAAAGGAAAACATCGCGACAGGTTCCGAGGCAGCGATCAATGGTGGCATAACCGGCGTGGTGATGATGCCCAACACCGTGCCGGCGATTGATTCGGCGACGGTGGTCGGTCAGGTGCTTGCCATCGCCGCAAAAAATTCACGGATCCCGGTTTACACCTCGGGCTGTGTCACGATGGGCCGCAAGGGCAAGGAACTTGCGGGCATCGATGGCATGCGCGCGCTGGGGGTGAAGATGCTCACCGACGATGGCGACACGACGGCCGATGCGGCGGTGTTGTTCCGCGCGATGCGTTATGCCGGGGAAATGGGCATGTTTTTTGCAAGTCACTGCGAAGTCCCGGAGCTTGCTGGACCACGCGCGCTCAATGAAGGCGCGATGAGCTACCGTCTTGGCATCCAAGGATCGCCGGCTTGTGCCGAAGAGATCATCATCGATCGTGACATCCGCCTAGCGCATGCGACCGGCGCGCACATTCACATCCAACATGTTTCCAGCAAGATCGGCATGGAAACGATCCGCTGGTGGAAGCAACGCGGCGATGTGAAGGTCACCGCCGAAGTGGCACCCCACCACCTGATTTTCTGCGAAGACGACATCGGCGACTACGACACCCATTACAAGATGAACCCGCCGCTGCGCACCAAGGCGGACAACGCGGCGTTGCTTGAGGGATTGATCGACGGCACCTTCGACCTGATCGCCACCGATCACGCGCCGCACACGCCATTCGAAAAGTCGCTGGATTTTGTCAGTGCCCCGAATGGCATCACCGGCCTCGATACGGCGCTTGTTTCGCTGTATCACCACTTTGTCGCGACGGGTGCCTTTGGCTGGGACTTGGTGGTGAAGCGCTTTGCGGCCGAACCTCGCCGCCTGATGGGTCTGCCGGTCCCCGCGATCAAGGAAGGCTCCGCCGCCGATCTGCTGCTTTTCAACACTGCGGGCGAGACGACCTTCACCCGCGATTTCATGAAGTCGAAATCGCAGAACACGCCATTACTCGACAAGACGCTCAATGGCTCGGTGGACTTGGTGGTGCTGGGTGAGGATGTGCTGCTCGACCGGGTTTGAGCGCCGCGTAGGAATGGAATTTCACGCACGGGCGGCATTGCCATGCGGCAAGTTTGTTTTATGATCCGCTGCGACATGAGCAACCTTGATGCGACTCTCTCCGCTGCTGTGGCCGAAGGCAAATTGCTGGCATCGGCAAATACCAACATCGAAGCCCTCGTCCAAGGATCATCCTCGGATCTTGCCGCGCGAGTGATCGGCGAACTGGCGGCCGATGGTCATTGGGGCGAGCTCAACGATCGTTTTTACAAAACCCTCGCCTTCGGTACCGGTGGTCTGCGTGGACGCACGATCGGCCGCGTGATTGCAAAGTCCGAGCAAGGCGCCGGCGGGCCCAACGGGCGCCCCGAGCATCCATGCGTTGGAACCGCGACGATGAATTTCTACAATGTCGGCCGCGCGGTTCGCGGGCTCGTTGCCTACGCAAAAAGATCCGCACCGGCCGGTCGCAAGCCAGCTCTTGTGTTTGGCCACGACACGCGTCACTTCTCGCGCGATTTCGCCGAGTTCTGCGCCAAGGTTGCATCCGAGCACGGCTGTGACGCTTACCTCTTCGAAGGTCCACGCTCGACGCCGCAACTTTCCTTCACCGTTCGCGAACTTCGCGCCGATGCGGGCGTGGTGCTCACGGCGAGTCACAACCCTCCGCATGACAATGGCTTCAAGGCTTACTTCAATGATGGCGCACAAATCGTCGAACCTCACGCCTCTGCCATCATTTCCGAGGTCAATGCCGTCACCAGCGAGCGCTACGATGCGGTGCCCGAAAATGAACGCGGCAAGATCATCGTGCTCGGCGCCGAAATGGACGCACGCTATGTCGAGCGTCTCAAATCCCTGCTTTTGAAGCCCTCGCTGCTGCAAGGTGTATCGACCAAAGTCGTCTTCACCAACCTCCACGGCACCGGTGGTCACATCAATGTGCCGATGCTGCGCGGCCTCGGCTTCGAGGTGCTCACCGTGCCCGAACAGGATGTGCAGGATGGTCGTTTCCCCACCGTCGAATCACCGAATCCCGAGAATGCTCCGGCACTCAAGATGGGCGTCGATCTCGCGATCGAATCGGGCGCCGAAATCGTCATCGGCACCGACCCCGACGCCGACCGCATGGGTGTGGTGGTCCGCAATGCGAAGGGGGAAATGCAATTGCTCACCGGCAATCAGATCGGCTCGTTGATGGCATGGTATCGCCTCAAGACCTGCTTCGAACTTGGCTGGCTCACGCAGTCAAATCGCAGCCGCGCGGTGTTGATTAAAACTTTTGTCACCACCGAACTTCAACGCGCGATCGCCGACGGCTTTGGCGTTGGCATCGTCGACACGCTCACCGGTTTCAAGTACATCTCATCGAAGCTCCGCAAATACGAGGACGCAATCCCGGCCGACAAGAAGGGTGATTACCGCTCCCTCAGCGAAGAGCAAACACGCCTGCTGCGACTTGAGTACTCGCGCTTCTTTGTGTTTGGCGGCGAGGAAAGCTACGGCTACCTCGGCTCGGACTCGGTGCGCGACAAGGATGCGAATGGCGCGACGCTGATGTGTGCGGAAGTTGCCGCATACGCAAAATCGCTCGGCCGCACG
>JBEINR010000042.1:0-6594 GCA_040377995.1 Akkermansiaceae bacterium
ACTTCGACGCGTGTGCCGTCTGCATCGTTCGCATCAATGCATGCGCCGGGTGGCAATGGTGGCTCAATCCATAATCCGCCGGCAGGCATTTCACGCAGCCCGTCGACGGAAACTTGGATCGTATCGGGAATACTCATCGCGATGCGGAAATCGAGTTTTCCGTGACGGGTTGGCAGCCCACGCACCTCGAAGCCATCGCCGGCGATCCATGCACATGGCATGCCCGCAGCGAGCACGAGCGAGTCGTCGGCCTCGCGCTCGGAGGCGATCATCGAGCACAGCGCGAGCACATACTCCGCGGCGATCCATGTGTGAGGCAAATCGCCGAGATGGCCGGGCGAGCGCGGATCGCGCCATGAAATTTCCGGCCATTGGTTCCATTCGACCGGCCGTCGATCGGCGAGGAAAAATTCCAACAACTCATTTGCCTCCGCGCGTTTGCCGAGTCGCACCAGCGCGCCGATGATGCGAATTTCGTAAGCGCTGTAATTTGTCCACGGCAATTCTGGATCTTGCCTGCGCCGAAATCCTTCGAGGTAAGTCGCGAAGGTTTTTTGCAACGGCCCTTGTGGCAGGGCATCGGCAAAGTCGAGTTGCGAGATCGCATTGGCGGTCGCGGTTGGATCGAAATCGGCCCACTCGACCGATCCCGGAATGTACTGCAGATTTCGCGTGGCGATGACGCTTTCAATCGAGCGCACCAGATCATGCAAAAACGCATCGGCTTCATTTTTCCAAAGCACCGCATCTTCATTGCGACCGATTGCCGTCGCAAGTTCCGCCGCCGCCTGCAATCCACGCAAGGCCCAGAAGTCGTCCCAATACGAATGCACCGGATGCGCCAAGTACCCTTCGTGGCTCGCTGATTCGGGCAAGAGCCCGAAACATGCAGCCAGCTCGCCGCCGCGATAATGCTCGCTCATGCGTTGTCGCCGCAGCGTGATTAGATGGCCGGCCGCGCGCGCCACGCGATCGAAGCACGAAGCGACAAATGCCGCATCGCCGGTCGCGCGAAGCACTTCTCGCATGCCCCAAATGAATTGCCCATGGCTGTCGTGCTCGACCAAGGGGTCCATGCCATCGCGATCGACCACACAAAACACAAAGCCATCGTCACGCTGGAACGGCGCATACCATTCCATGAGGTGCTTGAATGGATCGGCCAAACCACACTTCGCCAAAGCCGCGCCCATGATCACGCCATCGCGGATCCACGAGCGCGTGTAACGCCGCGCACCGGGCTGCAAGGCTGCGCCATCGCGGTTGATCATGATCTGCGCGCAGGCGGTGCGCAGTGTTGCGATCGCGCCTTTTGCAGCATTCGGCACGCGCCATTCGATGCCGCCAAGCGTCCTCTGCCACTCGCGGGTCGCGTCATCGCGAGAGACATCCGGCGCTGGTGTTGCGTTCTCAAAATAAGGAACGCGAACCGTGACCTCGAGCGTCGTTTCGCCCGATGCAAGCGCCCACTCGATGGCGGCCGATGCAAGACCGGATTCATCATCGACGCGCGCGCTTTGCGGCATTTGCTTTTCCGCCAAAACCGCAAGCACGCCCCCTTCATCGAAGCTTGCCGCACCGATGCGCGATGCAGGCAGCGAAAATGAAATTTGTTTGCCATCGGCCATAACGCCACGCTCGCCGCATTCGATTTTTCGCAGCACGGCACGCCCACCCATATTGCGAAATGCCTGCCATGGGGGCGTGACCTGAAACGGTCGAAGCGCGAGCACCAGCTTCACACCGGAATGCGCGCGCTCACACTCGAGCCGATAGCTCACACACAATTCAATATTTTTACCGCTGCCGCGAAGCCATGGCAAAATTTCCAAGCTCAACCCCTCTGCCCGCCACATCACCGAAGGCATCGGCTCGCCACCCTCGGGCAAAGCAACGCGTGTGGAAACATCGGCCCATGTGAGCAACCCATCATCAGTCACGATAAAGGGCTCGATGGAAAACGCGCCCTCGTCGGTTTCGATCAAGCCCTCTTCATTGATCAATGCGCGGCGACCGCCCTCGGGCGTGCCGACCACCGTCCAATACGATTGCTCACGATGCCAGTAACGCGGAAACCAACCGCGCGGGAAATCTGCCGCGACATGATGGATGAATTCATTCGGCAACCGCGAAAAGGCATCGGGCTTCAAATGCAAACGACGCAATGAGGCTGCTTCGGCATTCGAAAATGCGAGCCGCAAAAATCGCGTTTCCGCACCGGGCGTGGCCAAATGGTTTTTTGCGCCACGCGCATCCGCCACGCGCCGCAATAGCGACCATGATTGACCATCATTCGAAACCTGCACTTCAAAGTTGCGCGGCACACCCGCTGCGGGCCACTCGATAAGCAGTCCGCCGAAGCGATGACTCCTCCCAAGGTCAACCATCCACCACGGCTTGGCATCCGCCGCATCCGCTTGCCAATGGGCGCCGCTTTCATCCGACAAGACCGATGCCGCGCCAGCGCCACTCGATGCCATGACCTCCAAGGGCAAACGCAACGATTGATCCTCGAACCATGGTTTTGAAATTTCCAAAACCCCACGACCGCCAGCGGCCGCCGTCACGACAAACTCCACAGCGCCAATCTCGGATGGCGTTCCGCCCCCAGCCGGACCCCACGCAAAGGGCAAATCGCGTTCACAGATCCGGCAACCGAGCCACTCGCTTCCCAAAATCAAACCCTCCCGCCGGTGACGCCAAACATTGACGCCCGCCGGATCGGCCACCTTGAACTCAAAATCATTCGCCGCGCCCGAGCCCTTGAGATCGAAACCCAACTCAAAAGTCTCGGGCATCGCAAATGCCAGCTCCCGCCGCAGGGCCACAAATCCACCGCCTTCGTGAAAATCGTACTCCAATTTCAAGCCCCCACCCTCGCCGCGACTCACCCGCCCCTCCGCATGACCCGACGCAAAGACCTTCCAGGATTCAATGTCTTCAAACAGCGAACAAATGGTTTTCTCGGCAGTCACAGGGATTCCTGACAGGCTAAATCGTCCACGCCCGGACGCCAGCACCGATTGCAAGAGGCTTGAAATGAGGGCGTTTCAAATAATACCATTCGGTCGGTATTTTGAAAAATATTCATTTTCCCACCGCCGTGATGGCGGTTTTGACAAGATCGACGGCGGATGGAAATTGATGGGCCTCGGCCAGTCGCGGGAGGCGCTTTCGGGGATTTTTGGTGAATTGGTATGAAATGAGCAGCAGGATCAGTCCATGTCCGCAACCGCGGCGGCGTTCAATAATTTCACATGATCAAAATTTAATCCAACCGCCACCGCGTCGGTCACATTCAACAGCACATCATTTACAACAACTTCAACATGGCATCATCCTTTCTCCCCAAACCATTTTCGCACAGCTACGA
Source organism: Akkermansiaceae bacterium (assembly GCA_040377995.1). GTDB lineage: Bacteria > Verrucomicrobiota > Verrucomicrobiia > Verrucomicrobiales > Akkermansiaceae > Luteolibacter. Next base: position 3,374 of record JBEINR010000042.1, read on the forward strand.
GATCGATCCGCAGTACGCCAAGAGCGCGGTGTATTTTTCCTGCGAGTTTGCGATCGATCAGAGCTTCAAGATTTACTCCGGTGGTCTCGGCTTTTTAGCCGGATCCCACATGCGCGCGGCGGCCGACCTGAAACAAAACCTCTGCGGCATCGGCATCCTTTGGACCTATGGTTATTACAATCAGGCCCGCGGTGAGGATCGCGAGCTCGCCATTCAGTTCCGCAAAAAAGAATACGCCTTCCTGCAGGACACCGGCATCCGCTTCACCGTGCCGGTTCACGGTCATCCGGTGTGGGTCAAGGCGATGTACCTGCCGAGCGACATTTTTGGCACCGTGCCGATGTTCTTCCTGAGCACCGACATTGAGGAAAACGATTCGCTCTCGCGCGAGATCACGCATCGCCTCTACGATCAGGACCACCGCCGCCGCATCGCGCAATACATCATCCTCGGCGCGGGTGGTGCGCGTCTGCTCGACGAGCTCGGTGTTGATCCGGAAATCTGGCACCTCAACGAAGCGCACGGGCTTTCCGCCGCATTCCATCTTTATGAGAAACACCACAGCCTCGAGGAGGTGAAGAAGCGTTTGGTTTTCACCACGCACACTCCCGAGGAAGCCGGCAACGAGCGTCATGAATTCAATCTGCTCAAGGATTTCACTTTCTTTGGCGGCGTTTCCGAAGAAGAGGTTCGCAAAATCACCGGCATCGAAGGCGACGAGTTCAACCACTCGCTGGCCGCACTGCGCATGGCGCGCATTGCGAATGGTGTTTCGAAACTTCATGGCGAAATCTCGCGCCAAATGTGGAAGGACTATCCGAACATCTGCGAGATCACCCATGTCACCAACGCGCAGAACAAAAAGTATTGGGCCGATCACGGCATCGAACACGCTCGCGTCACCGGCTCGACCGAAGAGCTGCGCCACCGCAAGCGCGAGCTGAAGGAGCGTTTGTTCCGCGTCGTGGCCGACCAGACCGGCAAGCTCTTCAAGCCGGATGTGCTGACCATCGTGTGGGCCCGCCGTTTTGCCGCTTACAAACGCCCTGACCTAATCACGCGCGACATCCAGTTGTTCCGCGCGATGCTCAACAACTCAAAATACCCGGTGCAAATCATCTGGGCAGGCAAGCCCTACCCCTTCGATTACACCGCGATCGAAATCTTCAACCATCTCATCCGCCTCACCCGCGATTACCCGAACGCCACGGTGCTCGTCGGCTACGAACTCGAACTTTCCCGTTTCCTCAAAAACGGATCGGACATCTGGCTCAACAACCCGATCGTCACCCGCGAGGCCTCCGGCACCTCGGGCATGACCGCCGCCATGAACGGCTCAGTGAACTTCTCGACCTACGACGGTTGGGTCTGCGAATTCGCCAAAGACGGTGAAAATTCCTTCATCATTCCGCCAGCCGACCCCGCGCTTTCAGCGGAAGATCGCGATCGCCACGACATGCTCGGTTTCTACTCGGCGCTCAACGAGAAGATCCTGCCAACCTACTACGACAAGCCCGATGAATGGAGCCGCATCGTCATCAATTCCATGAACGATGTCGTGCCGTTTTTCGACGCCAATCGCATGGTCGACGAATACTACAAGCAGATCTACGCGTGAGTGTGATGCGTTGCCCGCCTGGGAAATAACAATTGATCGATTGGAAAGTCAGGCTCGGAAAGTCAGGATTTCAAAGCATCCCAGCACCTTGAAGTCCCGCTCGTTGTTCGTGATGAGCTGTTTCACGCCGGCATGTTGGAAGGTCGCTGCCAGCAACGTATCGAGAAGTCGCTTGCGGCCCAGTTGGTATCGCGTCAGCCAAGCCAGGAAATCCGTGACAGCCTGCCCGCAGGGAAAGACTCGCACCACCTCTCTCGCCTGCCACCAGTGCTCCGCACGCGCAATGGCGTCCGCTATCGTCAAGGGCTGCGGCATCCGTTTTCCATCCGTGACAATGTGGATAAACTCCGCGAGCGTCTGCGGCATCACGGCCAAATCATGCCCCGCGGTGAGCAAGGATCGCAACAGTGCGGTCGCCTCACGGTGAAACGGATGATCCTGGATCTCCACCGCGACGAGGAAATCCGTATCAATCCCGTGCGTCATCGAGCATGCCCCCCAGAATATCGTCTTCGCCGGTGATCGGCAGAATCGGCCCGCCGACACTGGCCGGGCGGCAGTCCCGCAGCGATGTGGTGCGGTGCATGTAGTGTTGTCGGTAGAGTTCCATCGCCTCCCGGATCAACTCGGAAGTCTTCCTGTCCACCTTCCGGGCGTAATCCTGAAACTCCCCGTAAACCGGCTCGGAGACATTGACTGTGATGGTCTTCATACATGGATTAAAATGTATCCTTACAGTTTGTCAAGTCATCGCCCCAAGTTCCCAACCCCTTTTCCCCGCCCCCCGGTCCAGCCACCGACGACTTCAATGGACCCACTCAAAGCAAATTTCTATCATTACACGTGAGGCGCAGCAGGGGATTGACGAATAAACGCCACCCGCCACCCTTGGCGAGTCCTGATGAACGCCCCCACCGCCGATTGGATTGATCAACTCGCTTCCCTTTTGGGAAAGGAGAAGGTCAGCACCAGCGCCGATCTCATCGCCACGCATTCGACAGACAAGTGGGATGCCAGCCATCCGCCCGAGGTGGTGGTTTTCGCAGAGTCGACTGCCGATGTCGCGGCGCTGATGCGCTTTGCGAGCGAGCATGGAATCCCGGTCACCACCCGTGGCGCGGGTGTCGGCTATGTCGGCGGCTGCGTGCCGATCCGCGGCGGCATCGCACTCTCGATGATGCGCATGAATCGGATCCTCGGCATCCACCCCGAGGACGGTGTGGCCATCGTGCAGCCGGGCGTGATCACCCACGAGCTGCAAAAAGCCGTGCGCACAATCGGCTGGGAATACCCGCCCGATCCGGCCTCGCTCAAGGAATGCTCCATCGGTGGCAATATCGCGACCAATGCCGGCGGCCCACGATGCCTAAAGTACGGCGTGACTCGTAGTTATGTGCTCGGCCTCGAAGTCGTGCTGGCCGACGGCCGCGTGATGAACATCGGCGGTCGCCTGCACAAAAACAAAACAGGCTTTGACCTCATCGGGCTTTTCACCGGGTCCGAGGGCATGCTGGGCATCGTCACCGAAGCCACACTGCGGCTGATCCCTAAAGCGCCGGCTCGCGCGATGCTGGCTGCGGTTTTCCCCGAGTTCTCGTTGGCC
>JBEINR010000062.1:0-5110 GCA_040377995.1 Akkermansiaceae bacterium
AGGCCAAGGCAACCATCGCCGATTCGATCCTTGCAAAATACAACGAACTTTCCGCGAAGCTCGACAGCGCACTAGCCGAATCCTCCGCTTACAAAGCGAAGTTTGATACCGCAAGCCAAGACCTCGCCCGCCTCGAGCGCAGCCTCGGCCTCTCCGCAGCCCGCGTCGTTCCCATCATCGAGAACGCCGCACCGGAAGCCCTCGACCCCGTCGCCGAGTATCTCGCCGCCGTAGAGTCCGGCGACCGCAAGGCCGCATCCTCCCTTTTTGAGAAGCACAAAGCTCTCATCTGGCAAGCCCGCCAAAAGATTTCCAAGGCATAAGCCGAGGAGAACCCAACCAACAACCCAAACACAACCACACCACCCATTATGGCAAATACATTCGACAGCGCTCTGGTTGCGGACTCCATCGCCGCACAGACAAAAACCATCCTCAGCAAGCGCCTCACGGCTCTTAACTTGTTCGCGTCCGACTTCTCGTCCGACGTTAAGAAACCCAAGGACACCGTCCACGTTCCTATCGCATCCGCGACAGCGAGCACAGAGGTCAACCCATCTGTTTTCAACAGCATCGGCGGCACGACCATCGGTAAAGCTTCGGTCGTTCTCGATCACATCTATCAGCCTTTCGGCCTCGCATACAGCGACCTCCAAAGCGCACACCGCTTGGACCGCCTCATCCAGATCAACTTGGACGCCATGGCCGACAAAATCTGGGCGCTCGTCACAGCCCCGATCACCGTCGCCAATTTCGGCGCAGCGACCGTCACCTCAGCGGCAGGCAGCATCAACGGAGCCAGCGGCGACCTTCCTGATCTCTCTGGGCAGCAGTATCGAAGAGCGCACGCAAGGGCCTCGTCGTGAATCCCGTGATTTACTCGAACCTCATCCCAACCAACACAACCAACATCAGCCTCAGCGAAGGCGCTTACGGCTTCGAGAATGGTGTGCATTACGCATCATCCTTCGGCGGCCAAGCCAACCTCGCGGGTTTCGCTTGCGCTCCCGAAGCGCTCGTCATGGCCGCCGCCGTGCCAGCACTCGCAGACAACGATTACATGGTCTCGGACAGCGTGACCCTCGATCAAATCGGCCTCACCATCGCTTACAATGTTTACAGCGACAAGAGCACCCGCTCCCTCATCGCTTCGCTTGAAGTGATGTTTGGCGCAGCCAAAGGCATCACAGGCGGAACGATGGCCCTCATCGTGCCAGCAGCTTAATTCCCCGACACCCGCACCCGCAAAGCCCGGCTGGAGCCTTTCCCAGCCGGGCTTTTCTTTTTGACACCTCGCCACGGGTATGTCGCCCGACGCGATCCGCTCATTTCAACTCACCGCCTCCGCGCTTCGCAACGCCGCCCTTGGTCATACGGCCACATTCCGCAGCCAGCCCCTGCGCGTCGTTCTCTCCCCCATCGCCATCGGCCTCGATCTCGAGACCGGCGGACTTCGCCAGGGCGGGGAATTTACTTGTCGTTTTCTGGCCACATCCCTGAGCACCCCGCCGCGCCGTGGCGAGCAGATCCTCATCGGCGGGAAATCCTACACCGTCCAAAGCCTCAAAGAGGTCATCAGCACCCCCGGCGAATACGTCGCCACCATCGCGCCCGGCTCGTCATTATGAACTCCGCCCTCGAACTCGCCATCCGCGACTGGCTCCTCACCGATCCCGACCTAGCCGACATCGTGATCCTCACCGGACAGAGCGCCGAGACGATCCCCGCAGACCAGACCGTGGTCTTCGTGTCCTGCGAAAACACGGACACGCTCGCGCTCAAGCACTACAAAGTCCGCGCCCAACTCATCGTCTCGACCCCAGCCGTCATCGAAGACTCGCTCGCCGCGCACCAAGGCATCTCCGGTGCCGTGAAATCCTCCCTCCTCAGCATCGCGGGCCTCGTCTCCTTCCTCCCCTCGGGCCTCATCCTCGCCGGTGCCGACCTCAATTCCTTCAGCGATTCCATCGGCTCCGAGCGTTTCACCACCACAGCGGATCTGAGCCTCGCGGTGATCGAAATTTGACACGCCGAAATTGGTGAACCTCAACCCACCAATTCAAAAAAATGGCCGCAAATCTTTTCACCACCACCGCCCTCGGATCTGCCACTTACGGCACGCCCTCGATCTCAGGCCTCATTGTTACCTCATTCAGCGTCAATGAATCCGCCGCCCTCACCGAGGTGAAGGACGACCAAGGGTCAGTGGTCGCCGTCGCCGTAGCGGAGCCGATCAAAGAGATCTCCATCGAAGGCATGCGGACAGGCACATTCACCGCGACGGTCGGAGCGACCCTCGCCGTGGTCATGCCTGCCTCAGTGACTCTCGGTGCAACGACAATCGTGACCGGATTGGAATCCAAATTCGCCTCCGAGCAATTTGAGACCGTCTCGCTCACCGCGAAATCCTACGTGGCCACAATGTCCTAAAGCACCCACAGCGCCGAGGTGCATCTCGCACCTCGGTGATGCCTTATACGAAAAATGAAATCTGTATTTTCCACTCGCGACATCAAGCTCGCCGCGATCCTTTGCACTTTGGGATTCGAGTTTGAATCTCCCTCTTCCCCCGCCTCCCGCATTCGGCGCGAGTCCGGCGAAGAGTCCACCGTATTCCACTTCAGCTCAACGTCCCCGACAGGGCAGATCGCCGATGAGGTCATGCGATCATTCTCGGAAGGCGCCGACTTTGTTGCCGCCGCCCCCGAGTCCCCACTGGCCTACATGCTCGCCGTCCTACGCAACCGCGACTCGCTCGTTGCCGTCATTAAATCCACCCCTCGCCAGATCGTCTTCGAGCGCAACGGCAAGATCATCTCCATCTCCGAAGACGCCACCGAGGCCGACAAAAAGCGCTTCGCCAAATTTATCTAAACCCAACGAAACCATGAAAAAAAACACCGATACCATCGACGAACTCGAAACTGACGACGAAGCCCTCCGCGAAGCAGGCATGCGCGAAGGCACCCGCAAAGCCTGCAAGTGGAAGATGCGCCCCTGCGTGCCTGGCACGATCTCCATCATCCGGTCCAACATGCTCGAGAAGCGCGACGAGTTCTGGTTCGTCGCCGCCTTCGCCTTCGTCCACATCGCTCCACTCGAGGACGTGCTCGCCGTGGACAACGACGCCATCGCCTTCAACCGCGCCGTCCGCCACTGGCAGCTCGACAACCTCGACAGCATCGCCGCGCAGGACGAGCTCTCAGCCATTGTCGGAGCCGCATGGAATCGGGTAAACGCCGCCGAGACCAAAGCCCAACACCAATCCCCCGGGAGCACCACCTCGGGAAAGTAGCATCCCCCAACTGGCTCTCCTCCTATGTTTACAGACTCGCCAGTGTCACCGGTTGGGGATTTCACGATATCATGTGGGAGATTCCGTATGCTGCCGGGTTGCAGATACTGGACGCCGATTCATTCGCTCGCGGCATTCCTCGCGTTTATCTGCGCGAGAATCCACAGGCGCATTTTGACTCCCTCGCCGAAATAGAAAGCGTTTTCTCGAAACTCTAAAAAATGGCCAAGCCCGTCATCCAAGTCGACAACCAGAAATTTCTTCGGAAAATGAAGAAATACCAGGAGATCACGGGCAAAGAGATCGGGCAACTTGTCAATAATGCCGCCCGCCTCTGTGCCATCGAGTGCCTGAAAGCCACCGCGCCCAAAGACAAACAAGCCGGAGAAAAGCAAATCGCTGGCGACCTTCGCAATCTCTTCACGATCGTGAATCCCTCCTGGTGGAAAGAAGTCACCAAAGGCACCGCCTTCTCCTCCGGCGGCGCTGCCATCCACAATCGCTCCGGCATCGTCTGGGCGACCGACACGCAGACTCAGGTGGCTGATATGTCAGCAGCAAAAGATTGGCACAAGTCGCACAAGAACGCCGCAGGGCGCACCAACCGCCTCGGCCTCCTCGAGCGCGCTCTCGTCAAGCAAGCCACGTATCGCAAGTATCTCAAAGAGACTTTGAAAAAAGTCGGCCTTGCCAAAGCCGGATGGGCCATCGTCGCCGAGAAGTGCAACGCCGACGTGCGCGAGCCCCTCAAAGGCATCCCCGCGTGGGTCAAGCGTAACATGCCCAAGGCATCCGGCAGGGTCTCCGCCCTCCTGCAAAAAGAAGGCTTCGGCTTTTCCATCGACATCACGAACTCCGTCGGCTACGCCCGCGCCACCCTCGATGCCAGTGGAGAATCCTTCGCCGTCAACCTCGCCAAGAAAAAAATGATCTCCATGATGAACCACGCCATCCGATTTGAAAAAGCCAAGCAAGCCGAGCTCCAGCAATGAGTGATATTACCGTCACACTCGGAGCCAAGGACGAAGGCCTCAGCAGTTCTCTATCCGGAATCCGCAACCAAGCCGACGACACAGCCAAAGGCTTCGACCTTTCCTTCGGCAAGATCGCCGGGGCCGCAGCCATCGCCGGTGCCGCCGTCAAGGTGGGCATGCTCGCCATCGAGGCCGCCACCGCAGGAGCCCGTGCCGTGGTGGATGGATTCGGAGACGCCATCGATCTCGGCGGCAAGCTCAACGACCTCTCCAGCCGCACCGGCGAGAGCGCAGGGAATCTCCTGGTGCTGCAACGCGCCTTTGAAAATACCGGCGTTGGTGCCGATAAAGTCGGCACCTCGGTGAATAAGCTCCAGAAATTTATGACCGACGCCGCCGCAGGCGGAGCCGATCAGACCGCCACCCTCGATGCCCTTGGCGTTTCCATGTCGGATCTTGCTGGCAAGACGCCGACCGAGCAGATGGGCGTCCTCGCTGGCAAGATCGCCAGCATCTCCGACCCCGCCGAACGCGCCCGCGCCTCGATGGAGGTCTTCGGCAAATCCGGCGGCGAGCTCCTCCCGCTTCTCAATAATTTCGGTGCCGAGATCGAAGGGGCCAAAGGCCAACTCGGCGACCTTCCCAACGTCATGGACCGCAGCGCCGGAGCTCTCGACAGCCTCGGAGACAACCTCTCCGCGATGGGCTCAAAGACGATGGAGTTCGCCGCCGGATTTATGGAAAGCGCACTCCCAGCACTCAACGCATTCACATCCTCCCTCAGTGGCGTGGATGCCGCCGGGTGGGGCGCAGCCCTCATGAAGCAAGTCATGAGCGTGGC
>JBEINR010000075.1:0-4585 GCA_040377995.1 Akkermansiaceae bacterium
CCTCATGCTCGACATGAGCGCACGCCAACTCGAGCGCGTGATCTACTATGAAGATTACGTCGTCACCGAGCCCGGCAACACCGCTCTCGAGCTTGGTCAACTGCTCACCGAAAACGAACTGCGCGAAGCCGAAGACACCTATGGCGACGGCTCGTTCAAGGCATCGATGGGTGCCGAGGCGATCCAGGAACTGCTCAAGCAACTCGACCTCGCCAAACTCGCGGTGGAGCTCGAGGAAGAACTCGGCACCACCCGCTCGAAGCAGAACAAGAAGAAGCTCTCGAAGCGTTTGAAAATCACCCAAGGCTTTGCGGCTTCGAAGTCGCGTCCCGAATGGATGGTGCAAACCGTCCTGCCGGTGATTCCGCCCGACCTTCGCCCGCTCGTTCCGCTCGAAGGTGGCCGCTTTGCGACCTCCGACCTCAACGACCTCTATCGTCGCGTCATCAACCGCAACAATCGCCTCAAGAACCTCCTGCTCCTCAAGACTCCGGAGGTCATCATCCGCAACGAGAAGCGCATGCTTCAGGAAGCGGTCGATGCCTTGTTCGACAACGGCCGCCACGGCCGCGCGGTCACCGGCGCCGGCAACCGTCCGCTCAAGTCGCTCTCCGACATGCTCAAGGGCAAAGGCGGTCGTTTCCGCCAAAACCTTCTCGGCAAGCGCGTCGACTACTCGGGCCGCTCGGTCATCGTCATCGGACCCGACCTCAAGCTCGGCCAGTGCGGTCTTCCCAAGAAGATGGCGCTCACGCTGTTCGAACCTTTCATCATCCGCCGCCTCAAGGAGCTTGGCTACTGCCACACCGTGCGTTCGGCCAAGAAGATGATCGATCGCAAAACAACCGAAGTTTGGGACATCCTTGCGGAAGTCACCAAGGGTCACCCGATCCTTCTCAACCGCGCTCCCACGCTGCACCGCCTTTCGATCCAAGCCTTCGAACCGAAGCTCATCGAAGGTGAGGCGATCCGCGTTCACCCGCTGGTTTGTACCGCCTACAACGCCGACTTCGACGGTGACCAAATGGCGGTCCACGTCCCGCTTTCGGTCGAGGCACAGATGGAGTGCCGTCAGTTGATGCTGGCGCCCAACAACATCTTCTCGCCCGCCTCGGGTCGCCCGATCACGGTGCCCTCGCAGGACATCATTCTCGGCACCTACTACCTCACCTGGGCGCCGGTGCGCACCCAGAAGGATCGCGAAAAGGCCGAGCACCTGCCGCTTTTCGAAAATTCATCCGAAGTGGAGTTCGCCATTGCATCACGCAAGATCGAGTACCATTCGTGGATCCGCATCCGCAACCCCGACCACAGCAAGGACACGGTCTTTGGCTACAAGGGCGAAGAGCTTTCGGACAAGGACCGCAAGGACCTCACTCCGCTCGAGGCCGCGCTTCGCGAAGGCAAGATCATCGAGACCACTCCCGGCCGCGTCCGCTTCAACGAGATCTGGCCGTCCGGCGTTGGTTTTATCAACCACAACGTCGGCAAGAAGCAGATCGGCGAGATCATCTGGCGCTGCTATCAAGTTGCGGGCAAGAAGAAGACCGTGGAAACTCTCGACGAGCTCAAGGTCCTCGGCTTCAAGGAAGCGACCCGCTCCGGCACCTCGATCGGTATCGTCGACATGGTGATCCCCGAGGAAAAGGAAGAGGTCATCAAGAAGGCATACGAAGAAGTCGATAAGGTCACCAAACAGTATCGCAACGGTGTCATCACCGACGGCGAGCGCTATCAGAAGGTCGTCGACATCTGGACCGGTGCGACCGACACGATTGCCAACGCGCTCTATCGCAAGATCGAGCACAACGATGGCAAAGCAAAGGCATCGCCGCTCTTCATGATGGTAGACTCCGGCGCACGGGGCAACAAGTCGCAGATCAAACAGCTCGGCGGCATGCGCGGTCTTATGGCCAAGCCCTCGGGTGAAATTATCGAGCGTCCGATCATTTCGAACTTCCGCGAAGGCCTCTCGGTGCTCGAGTACTTCATCTCGACCCACGGCGCCCGCAAGGGTCTCTCCGACACGGCGCTCAAGACCGCCGACTCGGGATACATGACCCGCAAGCTGGTCGATGTCGCCCAGGATGTGATCATCACCGGCCAGGATTGCGGCACCGCCAACGGCATCTATGTTTCCGCGATTTACGACGGCGACGAAGAAACCGCTTCGCTTGCGACCCGTATCTACGGCCGCGTTTCCTGCGAGCAGATCAAGGACCCTGTCAGCGGCGAGATCATCCTCGATATCGACGATGTCATCAACGAAGTGCAGGCCAAAGCCGTCGAGCGTATCGGCGTGCTGAAGCTCAAGATCCGCTCGGTGCTCACCTGCGAATCCGATCGCGGATGCTGTGCCAACTGCTACGGTCTCAACCTTGCCACCGGCCTGCCGGTGAAGATTGGCGAAGCGGTCGGCATCATTGCCGCCCAGTCGATCGGCGAGCCCGGCACTCAGCTCACCATGCGTACCTTCCACGTCGGTGGTGTTGCCGCGGCAACCTTCAAACAACCGATCATCAAGACCAAGAACGCCGGACGCCTTGTTTACAAGGACCTCCGCACCGTTCAGGCCGCCGATGGCACCTGGGTCGTTCTCAACAAGAATGGCTCGGTTTCGATCCGCGACAAGGCGGGCCTCGAGCTGGAAAGCCATAACATCGTCATCGGCTCGATCATCTCCGTCAAAGATGGCGAGGATGTGAAGAAGGGCGACACGGTCGTGACTTGGGATCCGTACAACGTGCCGATCCTTACCGAAAAAGGCGGTAAGGTTGAGTTCCGCGACATGATTCCTGGCATCACCGTTGCCACCGAGACCGACAAGGAAACCGGCAAGAAGGGCATGGTCGTCACCGAACACAAGGAAGACCTTCACCCGCAAGTGGTCATCATTGATGAGAAAACCAAGGAGGTGAAAGCCAGCTACTCGATTCCGGTCGGCGCCCACCTTTCCGTCAAGGAAGGGCAGGCGGTCACCGGCGGTATCCAGCTCGCCAAGACTCCCCGCAAGGTGGCTCGCACGAAGGACATCACCGGTGGTCTGCCACGCGTTGCCGAGCTTTTCGAAGCACGCAAACCGAAGGACTCCTGCGTCATTTCCAAAATCGAGGGTGAAGTTTCGTTCGGCGCGAATGTGCGCGGCAAGAAGCGCGTGGTCATCACGCACGCCGAAACTGGCGAGCAGGTCGACCACCTCGTGCCGATGGGCAAGCATGTCATCGTGACCGATGGCGACAAAGTGAAGCGCGGTGACCAGATCACCGAAGGCCCTGTGTCGCCGGAGGATCTTCTCGAGGCTTGCGGCGCTCAAGAGCTCCAGGAACACCTCGTCAACGAAGTGCAGTCGGTCTATCGCGTCCAAGGCGTGGAGATCAACGACAAGCACATCGAGGTCATCATCCGTCAGATGCTGCGCAAGGTGAAGATCACCGATCCGGGCGATGCCGATCAATACCTCTGGGGTGATCAGGTCGACCGTACCAACTTCAAGCGCATCAACGCCGAGATCGTCGCCAACGGCGGCAAGCCGGCGGAAGCGGAGCCTGTGCTGCTTGGCATCACCAAGGCCTCGCTCGAAACCGACTCGTTCATTTCGGCCGCCTCGTTCCAAGACACCACCCGCGTCCTCACCGAAGCGGCAACCCTTGGCAAGGTCGACTACCTCAGCGGCTTCAAGGAAAACGTGATCATGGGTCACCTCATCCCTGCCGGCACCGGATTCCCGATCCACCGCGATTCGGAGTTCGAGTTCACCGTCGAGGAACCCGAGCCGATCGTTCAAACCGTAGAGTCCATCGAGGACCAGGAAGACATGGCCACGGCCTGATCCGCTCGAGTTTGATCCATCAAACCATCATCCCACCCCCGGCCTGCCAGCGTGCAAGCCGGGGGTGATTTTTTGGTGGGAAAATGTCGCGTGTCCCGGAACTGGTCGCGGGGCGGAAATTTTTTTTTTTCACTCTTCGACGGCGAGCGTCTCGGGCAGTTGTCCGGTGGCGCCAATCATCCGCGGGCTGGGATCCCACGCATCGCGTTGACCGATGATGCGCAGGCCGAGGCGTTTGAAAGTTTCGCTCGGGTCGATCGTGGCTTGGCCGGCTTGGCGGAGCTTGTCGTGGGTTTCATCCGGGCGGTAGTCCCAGGCGAAGAGCGGGCAGTTGTCGACCATGCCCTTGCGCGCATTCCAGTTGCGGATTTCGCCAAAGCGCATGTCGGCGATCCATGCGCCTTTGACATGGTCGCGTGCGATCCACCAATCGTTGGAAAACCATCGCAGTGCTTTCACCTCGCGGGCCGAGCCAAAATTTTCCACGACATGCGCGTCCTTCGGATAAACGGTCCAGCGCACGGGGGTGTTTTTCGATTCGAAAACCGTGCGATAGCCGATCCAAAGCGAGTCGCCGCAATCGGCAACCGAGCGCCAGAGAAGAATGTTGAAAGGGGTGGGGGCCTCCATGCGGCGGATGACTTTCGCATCGCGACGATCGAGGTCGGCATCGAAGCCGGAGGATGCCACAAACTTCATCGCGATGCTGAGCAAGGCGTAAGCCGAGGCAATGCCAAGGCCCCAAGCGTTGATCCG
>JBEINR010000224.1:0-1564 GCA_040377995.1 Akkermansiaceae bacterium
CTTGACGAGCAGGGCGCGCTTGCCAACGCGGCCGCGGAGGTAGTGCAGCTTGGCGCGGCGGACCTTGCCTTTGTTGAGGACCTCGATCTTGGCGATGCGGGGGGTGTGAAGTGGGAACACGCGCTCGACGCCTTCGCCGTAGGAGATTTTGCGGACGGTGAATGAGGCATTCACGCTGGCGCCTTTGCGGGCGATGACGAGTCCTTCGAAGATCTGGATACGCTCCTTGCCGCCTTCGACGACCCGGCAGTGGACCTTCACGGTATCGCCTACATTGAATGCGGCGACATCCTGTTTCAATTGTTCCTTTTCGATTTTGTTGATGATGTCCATGTGGTTCTCCTTGGCGGGAAATTCGTGTTTGGTTGCGTTCGGGCGGTGGGCCTTCGTGCGCGGGGGCGGATAGCTAGCGAATCCGCCGAGCAACTGCAACCGCGAAAATGAGCGAATTTCAGGGTTTGCCGTAGACTGCGGCCGGGTCGAAGGATTTTCCCTCTTCGATCCATGTGAGTTTCGCGGCTCCGGCTTCCTGTGAAATGTGGATTTTCCGGTAAAAACACGATTCGCGGCCGGTGTGGCAGGCGCCGGCGCCGGCTTGATCGACCATGAGGATGAGGGCGTCCTGGTCGCAATCGGTGCGGATTTCGATGATCTTCTGGGTGTGACCCGAGGTTGCGCCTTTGTGCCAGAATTCTTGGCGCGAGCGCGACCAGTAGACTGCTTCGCCGAGCTCGAGGGTGCGGCGCAGCGACTCGGCATTCATGTAGGCGAGCATGAGCGGCTCGCGGGTCGTGGCATCCATGGCGAGTGCGGGGATGAGACCATCGGCATCGAACTTCGGTGAAAAATCGGCGCCTTCCTCGACATCGGATTTGGCGCCACGTGGTGCAAATGCGTGGGGTGAATTCATGCACGGCATTCTGCCTGGGCCGCGACGGGTGTCGAGGTTGGATTGCGCGGAGGAAAATTTGCGACATGCGCGTTGGTGGTTTTTCGCGTGACCCGAAAGCATGATCACCACACAGTTCGCGCAGCAAAATTTGAAACTTATGGCAGACTTCAAACCATTCGAAAACAAGATGACGGCGGCGGGCATGGGCGATGCGGCGATTCGCGCGTTTCGCCGGAATTACAATGCCTTGCTCGCGAATGAGACCGGCATGATCGATGAGTCGGGCATCGAACCCGCGAGTGGCGTGAAGTCCTTGTATGCGATCGGCGATGCGGCGGCTGACGCGGCGTTGCTGGCGCAGGCGGTGGTGATCAAGCTCAACGGCGGTCTTGGCACGAGCATGGGCTTGCAGGGGCCGAAGAGTTTGCTCGAAGTGCGCGATGGCACGAACTTTCTTGATCTGATGGTGCGGCAAGTTTTGTCGCTGCGCGAGTCGGCCGGTGCGCCGGTGCGTTTGTTGTTGATGAACAGCTTCAGCACGAGCGAGGGGACTTTGGAGCATTTGCAAAAGTACCGTGCGCAGGGCATGGCAGATGCTGCTCAGGTTGAGCTGATGCAGAACCGCATTCCGAAGATTGATGCGGCGACGATGCAACCGGTTGAGTGGCCGGC
>JBEINR010000013.1:0-10045 GCA_040377995.1 Akkermansiaceae bacterium
ATTGCGACGCATAGCGCAATGATGCGGGGGCGGCTTGCATGAGGGAGGGCAGGGTGCGGTCGAGTGGTCGCCACAGCCATGCGCGGTTGGGGTTTTCGGGAAAGCCGAGCCGCACGCGCAGGGTTGCGGGAAGGAACTCGAAAGCCAGCGCGCAAAACACCGGCGAAAGCGCGCGCATCGTCCACGGTGCATCGGGTTTCACCACCGCGCGTGCGACTTCACCGCAAAGCGGATGCGAGCCCAGAAGGTTTCCCTGCATCATCTCGTCCCAATAAGTTTCGAACGCACTCCATGTTTGCGGCAGCGCGTCGGGCGCGACGCCGAACACGGTGCCGAAGCGCGCGTTTTCGCGAAGAAAGGCATTGAGCTCGTCGATGCTCAATGGCCCGACATAGCGCCGGTACATCGTTGCGCTTGCCATGACGAGCGTGGCGAGCACCCAGAGCTGCGCGCCGGGATCGAAGGCGGAGTAGGCCTCGGGTGAACTCCCCCGCACCGCACGGTGCGCACGCCCCACCGATTCGCGCACTCGATCAACCTCTTCCCCGCTGCCGAAGGCGACGGCATAAACCGCATCAAGCGTGCGCCGCAGGCGGCCGATCGAATCACGCCGAAACTTGCTGTGCGCAGCCACGCCCATCGCGACTTGCGGATGCGCCGCCTGCAACACCGCAGCCGCCGGTCCCGCCAGCAAGACCACGCGCTCACGATTGATGCGCCACATCATCGAGTCGCGCGCAAAGGGCTCGAATCCACCTGCAGTGCTCATGGCGTGCGAAGCATTTCGTTTTTCAAAACCGTGTATGCGGCGGTGAGTTGACGCGACACTTCCTCCCAATCGGCATCGGTCATTTTCCCATCACGCCGCACGTCGCGATAGACCATCGCGCGGGTGCGCAGCAGGGCGGATTCCATCGCTTCTTTTTCGCCGACTCCGTGGATGAAGCCCGAGAGCCGCGCGATCGTGCGGGCGTACTGCGCGGGCGGCACATCACGACGCCGCTCCTTCCACCATTGCAGTTCCAATCGCGCCGCCTCACTGACATCGAAGCTGATGCGCGTCGCGTGCCGCACGATGCCGTAGTACGACTCGAGTTGACCGATGCAGCGCGGGTCGTTGGTCTCATGGCGGAAGTACATCGCCGCGATCGCCGCATGCGTGGATAGCCGCGCGCCATCCCACCATGAGAATCCATATTGACCGCAAGAAACTTGCATCGTCTGGCCGATCAGGCGCAGCCATCGGCCATCGTAATAACTGCGCCACATCGCGGATTCCAAGCGGCCCATTTCCTGCGGATCAAATCCTCGCGGATCCGGGCGCGCGAGGCGGTCCTGCGCGACCACCAGCAGAAGCCCTGCGGCCAAGGCCAAAAGACCGATGCGGCAATAAAGTTTAATTCGCGTGGCCATGGCAATCACATCAGTCTTGCGCCAGCCTCAGCGAGTTCCGAACGCTCGCCGCGGTTGAGCGCGACATGCGCGACAAAGTCCTGGCCCTTGAGCCGATTGCGCGTGTAGACGAGGCCGTTGCTGCGGCTGTCGACGTAGGGGTTGTCGATCTGTGCCGGATCGCCGACGAGCACGAGCTTTGAGTCGCGCGACATGCGGGTGACGATCGTCTTGGCTTCCTGCGGCGTGAGTTGCTGAGCTTCGTCGAGGATAAAAAAGCGGTTCGGGATCGAACGACCGCGGATGTAGCAGAGCGCTTCAATTTCGAGAATGCCCTGCTCCATGAGAATTTCGTAAGGCTTCTTCACGCTTGCGGGATTGGCGTTCGTGTTCGGCTTCTGCTGCTTGCGGCGCGGACCGAGCGGCGTGCTTGGGCGCATGAGAAGATCGAGCGCGTCGTGGATCGGCTGCAACCACGGGCGCATTTTTTCGTCGAGCGATCCGGGGAGAAAACCCAGTTGCTCGCCCATCGCCACCACCGGGCGGCTGACGGTGATGCCGTTGTAGCGGCGGTTGAACATTTCGTGAAGCCCGGCCGCGACCGCAACGAGAGTCTTGCCGGTGCCAGCATGGCCATAGCAGGTCACGAGTGAAATCTCCGGGTTGAGCAACGCGTCGATGAGGCAGCGCTGGCCGAGGTTGAGCGGCTTGAGCGACTGACCATCGGGGATCTTGAGCGCCTCGGGAAAATTGAGTCGCACGAAGCGACCATCCGCCACACGGCGCGCGGGCATGGTTTGCTTTTCACAAACACTGAGCAGCACGTACTCGTTTACGACCACACCGGCGCAACGTTCCTCGTCGAGCACGATCTCGCCCGCGCTCGCGAAACGCTGCAGCTCGCTGGGATCGACCTCAATACGATGAACCTCGTAGTTCGACACCTCGCGCACATCGACCTTGTCGTTGAGGTAATCCTGACACTCGATGCCGACCGCGCGGGCCTTGAGTTGCATGTTGATGTCTTTGGTGACGAGCACCACCGGTGCCGAGTTGTGCTGCATCAACAGCAAGCAGGCGGCGAGAATGCGGTGATCAACGCGCTCTCGGTCGGGAAAGATGCGGTGAAAAAGGTTGAGCTGCTCGGAGTTCTTCGGGCAGATTGCCGGATCGTAGATCACCATGCGCACCGTGCCGCCGAAGGGCGTGGCAACGCCGCGCGTGACTTTCTCCGAGCAGGAAAACATTTCGGTGAGCCTGCGGTGCACGCGGCGCGCGTTGGCCCCGCGCTCGGTCTGCTCGGACTTGAACTTGTCGAGCTCCGCCAACACATCCACCGGAATGCACAGATGGTTTTCCTTGAAGCGCTCGAGCGACGCCGGATCGTGCAGCAGCACATTGGTATCGAGCACATAGTTTTTGACGATCTGCGAAGGGGCGGTGAGACCGAAATCCTCGGGCTGGGAAAGTTTGGACGAACTGCGCCGCGGTTTTTTCAGGCGATCCGAAACACGGAGTTCCTCAAACAGGGCACATTGCGATTCTTCTTCGGCTTGATTGATCATGGATATGGGATTGAGGGGAAATGGACCTCGGTGGAGCGCGAAACATCGGCGACCAGCCCACAGACAGCATGCATGGTGCCAAAACAACCGATCAAACTTCCACCTGCTTTAATCAAGATAACATGACTATCGCGATATCCTTGAAAATGACAATCGCAATCTTGGCTAAGCCGTGAAATTTGGAGGCAGACGCAAGACGGCAAGATTCAAGACGCAAGAGAAGAGTGGGTAAGCCGTCGGCAGACAGTGACAGCCTCTGAAGTAGCCAGCCTCATTTTTGCATCTCTTTCACTTCGACATCCAACACCCCTAGGCCGCCCTGGCTGACAAGGGGTCTGTCCCTTTATTTGAACGGCCGTTGAGGTAGCGGCTTCATCTTCGACCTTAGACTTTCGACTTTAAGACCTTCGACCCACTTCGATGTTCGATGTTCATTTATCCATCGCGTGCGACTTGACGCCCCGATACATGCACGGCATTTTTTGCGGGATATGAAGTTTTTGAAGCTCACCACCACCTGGGCCGCTCCGTGTCTTTTGGCGATCGTCGCCTTGAGCTCCTGCGGCCCGTCGGGCCCCGCCCGCTCAGGCTACATGGCAGGGGTCGGCCCGATCAAAAAGCAGTCCAGCAACGGACCGCACCATCCGCCGCCGGCGATCCCAGACGATATTTCATACTGGGATGGCGACGCCATACAGGGCAGCCCGCTCATCAAGATCAACCGCAGCCAACAAAAGGCATTTTTCTACAAAGGCGGTGTGCTGGTCGGCGTGTCGCGGATTTCGAGCGGCAGCGAGGATCACGCCACCCCGCCGGGCAACTACAAGATTACGCAAAAGAACAAGGATCACAAATCCTCGCTCTACGGCGTCTTTAAAGACAAGCAGACTGGCATGACGATCAATGACAATGTCGACATCCGCGTCGACAAGATCCCGCCCGGCGCGGTCTACTACCCCGCGCCGATGCCGAATTTCATGCGCTTTGCCGGTGGCATTGGCATGCACACCGGCTACCTGCCCGGATACGCCGCCTCGCACGGCTGCATCCGAATGCCCCACCAGATGTCCGAAAAGTTTTTTGAAAATGTCTCGGTCGGCACTCCGGTCGTCGTTGAATAAATCCGAAGCGACTGCCGTTGAATCCTCCATGCTACCCGACCCACAAAACCACATTGAAGTCAGCCCCGCCGATGTCGCGAGCTGGATCCAACTTCCGCCACAAGAGCGCCCGCGCCTGATCGATTGCCGCGAGCGCGAGGAGCTCGAAATTTGCCAGATCGCCGGCAACGAGTGGTTTCCGCTCAGCACACTGGCCGAGACCCTCGATGGCCTCACCTCCGACACCGAGCGCGGCATCGTGGTCTATTGCCATCACGGCATGCGCTCACAGCGCGCAGCGATGTTCCTGCGCTCACGCGGCGTGGAAAACTCCTTCTCGATGGCCGGCGGCATCGAAGCTTGGGCGGATCAAATCGATCCGTCGATGAACCGGTATTAATGGGGCTTTGCATCTGCCCTAAACCCCATCCCGCCGCAGGCTTTCCAACAGCCAAGTGAGGTAGGGTCCGGCGACGATATCGGGTCGGATCGCGATGATTTCCGGCACCCCGTAGGGATGGGCCTCAGAAAGAGCTTTTTCGAAAGCAGGCCATGCCTCGGCGCTGGTCTTGAAGATCGCCAGCACCTCGGGGGCTGATTCCACCTTGCCCTGCCAATGGTAGATCGATTCGGCGCCGGGCAGCAGATTGACGCAGGCCGCCAGTTGCCTTTCCACTAGAAGTGTGCCAATCTGTCGCGCGGAATCGATGTCGGGGAAGCTGCACAGCACGAGTCGGACGCTTTCCATGCCTCCTCTGAACACCGAAAATCACCCTCTGGCAAACTTTCCGTGAAATCGCGCTTTATCCAAAAACTCATGACCCGGCTGGACCGCGTCGAGCACGGCGAGGTTCAGCAGATCGTCACGCGCCTGGCGCGCGAGAACAGCTTTTTGGAAAATGTCTTCGAGGCGATGCAGGAGGGGGTGATCCTTCTCGATATCGACGGGGTGATCGGATTTGTGAATGGCGCGGCAGGACGCTTGCTGGGGATCGACCCCGAGGCCTCGATCGGTGAGCGGCTTTCGGCAAAGGTGCGGGGGCTCGAGTGGTCGACGCTCGGCAGGCCGGGCCGTACGGTGAGCCGCGACCTCGAGGTTTTTTACCCGGAGCATCGTTTTTTAAATTTCTACCTCGCGCCGATCGACGACCTCGATCCGCTCGATCCCGCCGGATATGTGATGCTGTTTCGCGACCTTACCAGCACCCGCGCCGAGGCCGAGGAAATCCTCGAGTCCGAACGCCACAACGCGCTCACGCTATTGGCCGCGGGCGTCGCCCACGAAATCGGCAACCCGCTCAACTCGATCGGCATCCACCTGCAGTTGATCGACCGAAAGCTGCGCCAACTGCCGCCAAAAGAGCGTCAACCCTTCGAGGGCAACCTCGCCACCGCCCGCGATGAAATCCGTCGGCTCGACACGATCCTCAAGCAGTTCCTCAGCGCCATCCGCCCGACCATCCCGCAACGCGAACGCCACGACCTCCACCGCATCCTGCACGACACGCTTGAGTTGCTGCACACCGAGCTCGAGTCACGCTCGATTCCGGTCGAGCTCGATCTCGCACCATCGATGCCGCACGCGATGGTCGACGCAGGGCAATTTCAGCAGGTTTTCCACAACCTCATCCGCAATGCCTATCAGGCGCTGCCCGGCGATGGTGGAAAAATCACCTTGCGCACCGGCTTCAATGATTACGAAACGGTGATCTCGATCGAGGACAACGGCACCGGCATTTCGCCCGAACACATGGGCACGCTCTTCGAACCCTACCGCACGACCAAGTCCTCGGGAAATGGCCTCGGCCTGCTGATCGTGCGGCGCATCGTGCGCGAACATGGCGGCGAAATTTCCATCGAAAGCGAAGAGCGCAAAGGCACCCGCGTCATCATCCGCCTGCCGCGCGGCGAACGCCCGGTGCGCCTGCTCGGATCACCCGAACCGGTGATCGACCTCCACTAGCCGCGAAGTTTTCCACCCCATTTCCCAATGCTGCCCACCCTGCTGATTGTCGACGACGAACGCGCCACCCGCGAGGGCTTGCGCAGTGCGTTGGAGGAGGAATTCGACATCTACACCGCCGCCAACGCGAGCGAGGCGGCCAAGATTTTGAAAAGCGAGCCGATCCAGCTCCTGCTTACCGACCTGCGCCTTGGTGGCGACTCGGGCATGCAGGTGCTCGACACCGCGCTCGCGCTGCCCGACCCGCCGCTCGCGCTGATGATGACCGCCTACGGCTCGGTCGACACAGCCGTCGAGGCGATGCGCCACGGTGCTTGGCATTTCGTTACCAAACCGCTCAACCTCGACGAGGTCGAGATGCTGCTCAAGCGCGCGCTCCGCAGCCGCAATCTCGAGACGGAAAACAAACAGCTCACCCAGCAGGTCGCGAAGTCCCACAAACTCGACCGCCTCATCGGCAAATCGCTCGAGATCCAAAAAGTTTCCGAGCTCATTCAGCAAGTTTCGCCCACCCGCGCCACGGTCCTCATCGAAGGCGAGTCCGGCACCGGCAAGGAAGTCGTCGCCCACCTGATCCACCACCTTTCCGGTCGCCCGGCCTCAAAGTTGGTCACGGTCCACTGCGCCGCCCTCTCGCCGCAGCTCCTCGAAAGCGAACTCTTCGGCCACGAAAAGGGTGCCTTCACCGGCGCCGCCCAGCGCCGCATCGGCCGCTTCGAACAAGCCGATGGCGGCACGATCTTCCTCGATGAAATCGGCGAGATCGACGCCGCCACCCAGATCAAACTGCTGCGCATCCTCTCCGAACGCAGCCTCGAACGCGTCGGCTCAAACACGCCCGTGAAGATCGATGTGCGCGTCATCGCGGCCACCAACCGCAACCTGCGTGAGATGGTCGATGCCGGCACCTTCCGCGAAGACCTCTACTTCCGCCTCAATGTGGTCAAAATCGAAATGCCGCCCCTGCGCCGCCGCCGCGAGGACATCATCCTGCTGGCCAACAGCTTTCTCGCCGAGTTTGCCAAGGAAAACCAACGCCCCCTCAAACCGCTCACCGACGAGGCACTCAAGCTCCTGCTCGCCTACCCGTGGCCGGGAAATGTCCGCGAACTGCGCACTGCCATCGAGCACGGCGTCGTGATGAGCAACGACCCGCAAATCGACACCCGCCACCTGCCGGGCTTCCTCCTCGACCCAGCCGCACCCGCCAAGCCTGCCCCATCTTCCAAAAACCGCCTTGATGATCCGGCCGAAATGAATTTGCATGTGCTCGAAACCAATGCCATTCGCGCCGCCCTCGCCGCCTCAGCTGGCAACCGCACCCACGCTGCGGAACTCCTCGGTCTCAGCCGCAGAACCCTCCAACGGAAATTGAAGGAACTCGGCATCTGATCCCATCCACTCACCTCACCCTACCATGTCTCTCGACCTCCGACACTTCATCGCCGGCGCCCTCATCCGGCGCAGCCTGTTTTTCATCGTCCTAATCATCCTCACGCTCGGCAACCTCTTCACGCTCTTCCGCGGCCTCAACTCGCCACAAGCGATGGACCAGGCGCAGATTGCCCGCGAAATCGCCCGTGGCAATGGCTTCGCCACCAAGATGATCCGGCCCGTCGCCTACTATCAGGCCGAGAAAACCGCGCGCCGCACCGTCCCGCTCCAAGGTTTCCAAGATACCTACCACTCGCCGCTCAACCCGCTGCTCAACGCCGCCGTGCTCAAGATCATCGGCGCCGACAAAATGAACTCATGGCAAATGAGCGACAACGAAATGGTCTATCCGCTCGACCGCGTGATCGCCACCGTTTGCACGCTCTTCTTCCTCATCGCCATCGGCGTGAACTACCTGCTCATCAGCCGCATCTTCGACCCCAAGATCGCGGGCGTCTGCGCCATCCTGATGCTGTTCTGCGAGGTATTCTGGAACTACTCGCTCAGCGGTTTGCCGCAAATGCTCATGCTGCTGCTGTTTTCCTGCGGCCTGTATTTTGCCTACCGCGCCACCGAGGCCTCGACCGAGGGCCGCATCGCCATGACCCCTGCCATCGTCGCCGGGATCTTCTTCACCCTGCTGGCGCTAGCCCACTGGATGACGGTGTGGATCTCGCTCGGCTACATCCTCTACGCCGCCATCGCCTTCCGCCCGCGCGGCATCGTCGGCATTTCCATCCTCGGCCTTCTGTTGGTCGCCGGCATCGGACCGATGATCCGCAACATCGACATCACCGGCTCACCTTTCGGCACCGCCTTCCTCACGCTCTACAACGGCCTCGGCAACGGCACCGAGACGACCGTCATGCGCAAGTCCGACCTCGAGGCCGAGCCGCTCGTGCTCGATGGCCTCATCGCCAAGGTCCTGCGCACCACCCTCACGCCGGCCACCGACATCATCCCCCTGCTCGCCGGCATCGTCGTCGCCCCGCTGTTTTTCCTCGCACTGCTCCACCCCTTCAAACGCAAATCCATCGCCAACTTCCGCTGGGCGATCCTGCTGATGTGGGTCTCGACTGCCTTCGGCCTCGCCTTCTTCGGCATCAGCACCAAGCCGCTCGACCCGAACCAACTCCACCTGCTCTTCGCGCCGATCATGACAGCCTACGGTCTGGCCTTCATCTCGATCCTATGGACGCGCCTCGATTTCGTCGGCTCGACGCCAATGCTGCAAAATGTCCACCACTTCATCATCATCGGCATCTGCGCCCTGCCACTCGTGCTTGCACTGCCCACAAAGGTGCGCACCGGCATGCACCTCAGCAACCGCGGCGGCGTGCCCCACTGGCCGCCCTACTATGCGCCCGCCCTCAACAACGATAATGGCGTCAAAGGCTTCACCACGCCGAAGCAAGTGGTCTTCTCGGATCAACCCTGGGCCGTCGCATGGTACGCGGATCGCATCAGCATCTGGCTGCCACCCAGCCGCGAAGGATTCCAGAAACTCGAGACCATCGCAAACGACCTTCAGACGCCGGTGGCCGGGATTCTCATTTCGCCCTCATCGCACGGCTCGGGCCCGGTTTCCGATGTGGCAAACCTTTACAAGGACTTCACCTCGCTGGTGCTCGATGGCCGCGTGATCATGGCCACCTACCCGCCCGGCATCCCGATCAACGACAAAAACACCCGCATCCAGGACATCACGCGGCGCTATCCCTACCGCCAGCCGCTGGTCGGCATGGACATGATCTACTACAGCGAAAAGGCCACCGAACAGGATGCCGAAACCAACCCTTGATCAAACCATGGCCCGCCGGAAAACCAGCCCCGATGACGGGCAATCGGAACCTTCGTTCGAAGACGCCCTCGCGGGACTCGAGTCGATCGTTGAGGCCATGGAACACGAAAACCTGCCTCTCGAAGATCTCGTTTCGCACTACGAAAAAGGATCAGCTTTGCTCAAACGCTGCGAATCGATTCTTGATTCCGCGCGCGAACGCATCGAGCTGATCACCCTGCGCAACGACTCCACCGAATCACCCGCCAAAACCGGCACCCAGGCCGGCGCCCCTTCACAGTCCGAATCACCGGACGCCACCGACGATGATGACATCCGCCTCTTCTAAGCCCCCCGCCCTCGGCCCGCTCCTGCAGGCAATCCAGTCCCCCGATGATGTCAAAAAAATTACCGATGCGAAGCTGTCTGATTTGGCGGCGGAGGTTCGGCACTCACTCATCACCTCGCTTTCGCAAACCGGCGGCCACCTCGGCCCGAACCTCGGCGTCGTCGAGCTGAGCATCGCGCTGCACCGCGTTTTTTCCACGCCCAAGGACAAGTTTGTCTTCGATGTCGCCCACCAAGGCTATGTCCACAAGATGCTCACCGGCCGCGCCGACCGCATCCACACGATCCGCACCTACAAAGGCCTCAACGGGTTCCTCCTTCGTTCGGAGTCGGAGCACGACGCATATGGCGCGGGCCACGCCGGCACCGCACTCTCGGCCGCGCTTGGCATGGCCGCCGCACGCGATCTCGCCGGGCGCGACAACCATGTGGTCGCTGTCGCCGGTGATGCGGCCTTCACTTG